>JAGXSK010000060.1 GCA_018333845.1 Clostridia bacterium
CTGCCAGGGCTCTAGCAAGTTCAGTTTTACCAACTCCCGTAGGCCCCAGGAAAATGAAGGATCCAATGGGTCTTTTAGGATCTTTTAACCCGGCTCTTGCCCTGCGTACAGCTCTGGAAACAGCCTTAACTGCCTCATCCTGTCCAATTACTCTTTTATGCAGTATTTCCTCTAATTTGAGCAGTCTTTCTGTTTCTTCTTGTTCAAGGCTCGACACAGGGATACCTGTCCAGCTGGATACTATTTTTGCAATATCCTCACCTGTTACTTGTGTAACACTTTTACCCTTTTTAGAGTTCCACTGGGCAATTATTTCTTCTAGCTGTTCTTTTATTTGCTTTTCCTTATCCCTGAGCTTTGCCGCTTTTTCAAAATCCTGACTGTTTACTGCTTCTTGTTTTTCTTGCTGGATAAGCTCTAGTTTACCTTCCCATTCTTTAATTTCAGGAGGTGCAATATAAGAGGACAGACGTACTTTAGAGGCAGCTTCATCTATTAAATCTATAGCCTTGTCAGGTAAAAACCTTTCTGTAATGTATCTTTCTGAAAGTTTTACAGCAGCTTCCATGGCCTCGTCAGTAATTTTAGTTTTATGATGGGCTTCATACTTGTCTCTTAATCCTTTTAGAATAAGCAAGGCTTCTTCCCTGGAAGGTTCACCCACCATTATAGGCTGGAATCTTCTTTCCAAGGCTGCATCCCTTTCTATATACTTTTGATATTCATCCAGGGTGGTTGCTCCAATACATTGAATCTCACCCCTTGCAAGGGCTGGTTTTAAAATATTAGCAGCATCAATAGCCCCTTCAGCTGCCCCTGCTCCTATTAAAGTATGAAGCTCATCTATAAACAGAATAATATTTCCCCCTTCCCGAATTTCCTGCATTACCTTTTTTAATCTTTCCTCAAATTCTCCTCTATATTTGGAACCTGCTACTAATGCTGATAAATCCAGGGTTATTACCCTTTTATCCTTTAGAGGTTCTGGAATATCACTATGAATAATCTTTTGTGCCAAACCTTCTGCAATGGCAGTCTTGCCAACACCTGGTTCGCCTATTAGTATGGGATTGTTCTTAGTCCTGCGACTTAGAATCTGTATAACCCTTTCAATTTCTTTGTTTCTTCCAATAATAGGGTCTAGCTTATCTTCCTTTGCTAATTGAGTTAAATCTCTGCCATACTGGTCTAATGCTGGGGTGCCTGTTGGAGAGCTGCCTCGATCAAAGGTCTGACTATTCTTGGCTGAATTATTATTTAAGAACTTTCCAAAGGGATCCTGAAAACCTTGGTTCCCTCCTGGAAAGGCTCCTCCAAATCCACCTAGAAGCTTCATTACCTGCATTTTAAGCCTTTCATCACTGACATTAAGTTTGGCAAGGACCTTAGATGCTACCCCTTCACCCTCTTTAATTAAACCTAAAAGAAGATGTTCTGTACCTATATATTTTACACCTAGATTTCTAGCCTCTTCAGAAGCTAGCTCAATAACTCTTTTTGCCCTTGGCCCAATGTGTATATCCTTCCCTGGGGTTATAGGCTCAGCCCTTCCTGCAAGCTGGATTGTTTCTTCCCTGGTATTTTCTATATCTACCCCTAGAGAAGTTAATGCCTTTGCCCCAATGCCTTTTCCTTCCTTGAGAAGACCTAGTAAGAGGTGTTCAGTATCTACTATGCTTTGACCGAGAGCTGCAGCTTCCTCATGAGCAAGGCGCAGTACCATTTGTGCTTTTTCTGTGAATCTATTTAACATTTAATTTGCCTCCTATCTCTATTGCATTATTTAACTAGTAAATTCCTTATGGTCTGGGATCTATTAACATCCCTTTCCATGGGTGACATTTCCTTACCCATGGAATATTGCAGGTATGCTGGTTGCATGCTAATCATGACCTTTTGAAAGATATTGGTTTCAATGCCATCTATGATTTTTAGATCAATACCTAGTTTTAAGTCGGACAACAGGGACAATGCTTCTTCTGAGGTGATAATCCTTGCATTTGTCAGTATCCCATAGGCCCTGTATACCCTATCTGCCAGCACTGTTTCAATTTCCCTTGCTAGCAGCACTCGTGCAGCCTTCTCTTGATCTATTATTTTTAACACAATACTATAAAGATTATTTATAATTTCGTCTTCACTTCGACCAATAGTTATTTGATTAGATATTTGAAATAAATTTCCCAATGCTTCTGTTCCTTCTCCATAAATACCTCGTACAACTACACCAACCTGGGTAAGGGCAGATAATATTCTACTAGCCTGCTTTGTAAGGACCAGACCAGGCAAATGAAGCATTACAGATGCTCTCAAGCCAGTACCCACATTGGTGGGACATGAAGTTAAATAACCATATTTCTCATTAAAGGCAATATCCAACCTTTCCTCTAGCAGGTCATCCATTTCATCTGCCATTTTAAAAGCCTCTGATAGGTCTAGACCAGGTAAAATAACTTGTATTCTTAGGTGATCCTCCTCCATAACCATCACGCTAATTGCTCTGTCCCTGTTAAATAATACGGCCCCCTTACCCTTTTCAGAGTGATCTGGACTAATAAGGTGCTTTTCAACTAGTATTCTTTTTTCCAGTTTGTTCAAATCTTTTAGCTGCCACAACTCTAATTCTGGCTGTATCCCTTCAATAGTGTTTGCAATCATTTGGAAAAGAGTATTAATATCCTCTTGTTTCATTAACTGGGGAAATGGCAGATCTAATAAATTTCTTGCTAATCTTATCCTGCTAGAGATAACAACATCTGAATAATACCCTTCCTCTGCAATCCATCTATCATTTAATAAAACCAATTTTTCTTTATCCATTATATTTCCCCTTTCGGTTCAATGCTTTTCTCCAATTTCCTAATTTCATCCCTTATTTCAGCAGCTTTTTCAAATTCCTCTGCTGATATTAGAGATTGCAGCTTATTTCTTAAAGCTTTAATTTCCTGCTTTATGCGCAAATCAGATCCTGATCTTTTGGGAAATTTCCCCCCATGTATATTGCTTCCATGGACCCTTTTCAGTAATATATTCAGCTTATTTCCAAAGCTATCATAACATCCTGCACACCCCAACCTGCCACTTTGCTGAAACTGGTTATAATCTGCGCCACACTTTTCACATCTTAAATACTCAGTTAATTGATTCTCTACATTTGTATTTATTCCATCTGCTTCCAAGAGACCAGTTAAGAATTTATGGAAAGAGAAGTTAGAATCAAAACTAAAGCCCAGCTCTTGCTGGTATTTTTTTGCACATTCCTCACATAGATTTAACTCGGTTTTATCATTATTTATAATTTTAGTAATATGAACAGCTGCTGGCCTTTTCTTGCAATCATCACAAAACATATTAAAACCTCCCGCTTAATTTTGCTGAAACTCCTGTCTCAGCAATGTAATTAGCATTGCCTTTATTAGTCTTGCCCTTATCTCATCTCTAGTTAAACCCTCTTCTAGTGTTTCCCGTTGGATTAGTGCCTTCATTATTAACATCTCTCTCAGGTTTAAGATCTTTTCATCATAAAGCCTTTTTATCAATTCCATGGCCCCATGCTCAGATACGCTTATATTAATAGTTTCATTTATTAAAGTTAAAAGCTGCTCATTTGTTAAAGGCAGCTTAATAATTCTTAAATAACCTCCACCACCTTGTTGAGATTCGACCACGTACCCTTGTTTAATAGTAAATCTGGTACTAAGGACATAGTTTATTTGAGACGGAACACATACAAACTGTTCAGCCAGCTTACTTCTTTGTAATTCAACATATCCTTCTTTACTATTTGCCAATAATTCATTTATATACTTCTGTATTCTATTTGCTAAATTGGACATATGGCACCCCTCTTAACAGGTTTGACCTTCTATCACCTTTTGACCTTTTCTGACCTTAGATATATTATCACCTTCACATGAAAATTTATGCAACTTCAGAATGTCGTTAAATTTAAGAAAAAAGAAGCATATAGCTCCTTTAATTAGCCTTTATTAACTTCTTGCATATTTTTAGTTTTATTAGCTCCAATTTTGTTAATTAGTGCCATTATTCTATCATAGTAATGTACCAGAATAAAAGTTATTATTAATGCAAAAATCAACCTAACGCTAATCAGTGTAACAGCACTTGCTCCAAGGGCTACAAACAAAAAAGTATCTTCTATCAATGAGTGACATAAAGCCAAAAAAACATTTACAACAACTATGTCCTTGCCTGACAAATGACCCTCACGCACAGCCTGGATTATTAGTCCTGCTCCAAATGTTATTCCAAAAATAAGTCCTGCCATCAAGGGAAGAGCAGCTTCCCTTGGAAGTCTAAAAAGCTTAAGCAGGGGTTCAATCACAAAATATATTTTTTCAAGTACTGAGTAAGCCTTTAATACTTCAATAAAGACCATAATGGGAATTACAATCATGGCAATCTTGCCAACACTTTTTAAACTGCCAAATAACCCATTTATGGCTGTGTCCAAAATAAATTCCATTCTTCCACCTCTATAAGATGATATTTAAAATAATGCCACTAATAAATGCAGTGGTAATCCTTAAAATAGCTATTCCTGCAACACGTATCCCCGTCTTTTTTGCTATACTAAGCTCAACTGGCAGGGTATGGGAAAAAAGCAGCATCACTGATATAATAGTCAGCTGTTTTACATCTAATCCAACGGCAACTATTACTCCAATTGCCGCATACATATTTAAAACATTGCCCAATATAAGAGCCAGTGACATTTCTCCTGGCAGACCAACTAATTTCATAAGAGGTTCTGCTATTAAGGCTAACCTTTCTAACACACCTACAGTCTCTAGAAAACTCAAGGCAACATAAATTGGCACAATAATTTTTGCAATATCATATGTTAACTGAATACCATTGAACAATCCCTTTTTTATAGTATTTGCTAAAATCATTTTCCACACCTTCTTTATTGTCTAGCATACATTCAATATTTTACTATACTAGTAAGGTTTATTCACTAATAATTTATAGTCAGAAAACAGCTTGAGCATATATTACCAGGCCATCACCTGACTGCTAAAAGTATACTTTCGAGGCAAGAAAAAGCCTTTATCGCATACGCAATAAATAATATGCAATAAAGGCCTGAAATAACTATTTTATTGAATTCCTATTTTATTAAGCCATTCTTTTTCAGAAAGTCTTTAGCTACTTCATATGTTTCTTCACCATCAACGTCTACTCTCTTATTAAGTTCCATTAAAGTTTCATTGTCTAAGAGGGCAGAAAGTTCGTTAATTATAGGTACTATTTCTGGGTATGCCTCAATAATGTCACCATGGACTGTAGGTGCTGGGTTATATACTGGGAAACATTTTTTGTCATCTTCAAAGGTCTCTAATCCAAAGGCAGCAATTCTGCCATCAGTAGAGAAAGCAATGCCAAAATCTGCTTGCTTTTCCCTTAAGGCATCATACGTTAATCCCATTCCCAGGAATAAGGGATTGATGTTGTTCCTGTCCAACCCGTATATATCAGCAAACCTTGTAAGTCCATCTTCCCTTTCATACCATTCCTCAAGCATGGCAAACTTAAAATCATTGTTTGGATTATTATTTGAGTATTCTACAAAATCTGAGATTGTTTCAAAACCATATTCTGCTTTAATTCCAGGTCTTCCAATAAATTCATAAGTGTTATTTCCTGGTGCATAGTCCAGCCAAACAATGTTGTTTGTTTCTAAATCCCATTTTTTAACTGCTTGATAGCATTCCTCAGGGTCATACATACCAGGCTGCTGCATCTGTGTCATTAGCACTGTGCCTGTATATTCGTAATATACACTAATTTCTCCTGATACAAGAGCTGGTCTCAATATAGCTGTCTCTCCTAATCCTACTTCATTCTGAACAGGATAGCCATGATACTGTAAAAGCTCAACAAGCATTTCACCTAAAATTATACTTTCAGTAAAAGTTTTTGAAGCTACAACTATAGTCGGACCTTTTGTTTCATCTTCCGACTTTGTCCCTCCTCCACATCCAAATACACTAACCAATAACAAAACTGCCAATAGGCTTACAAGCAATACTTTTAACTTTAATCTCACCCTAATAATCCTCCTTTTTATAAAATCTAAACAGAAATAGCTTTATAATATATTTAATTCTTCACCCCCTTAATACACCATACATCAATTAATGAAATAGTCTGGCAATTCTGGTTGTAACTTTTTCTAAATCTCTTTAATTAAGTAGAAATTTCAGAACATCAGGACAATTAAGATATTTTTTATGCTGATCTCACCGTAATAAACATCCGCCAATCTGATTTTCCTGTGATTTCACCTTGATAAAGTACTGCAACTATGCAATATTAAATAGTTGTATAGTTATATATTTATATTAATCTTATATAACACTATAACATGTTAAGTTTTATAATTGCAACATAATTTCTAGTTAGTAAAACAATAAAAATCCAAAAAACCACTGAAAAAATATCGAATTAAAAGTTGAATCAAAAAACTAGCTGCTATTAGCTAGTTAAGTTCAAACAATGGCTCCCCG
>JAGXSK010000061.1 GCA_018333845.1 Clostridia bacterium
TTAATACAGTTTATGTTATTCTAATTGCCTTCATTGTCTATGTCATTTTCAAGTATGCGATATCTTTAGTAAGCCCCTTTATATTTGCGTTTATAATCGCATATTTGCTTAAAAAACCTGCTAACGCAATTTCAAAAACAACAAAATTACCGAGGAAATTAGTTTCTTTTTGCCTTGTCTTGATATTTTATAGTACTGTAGGTGTCCTTATTTCGCTGGCAGGTGTCAAGATTATATCGACTGTTTCAAAAATAATCTCTGCACTGCCAGAAATTTATGAAAATCAATTAGGTCCATTTCTTATAACAACTTTTGATAGTGTCGAAAAGGCAGTTCACCGCATAGACCCTGCACTTGTAGAAGTACTAAATGAAGGATTTGACCAGTTTGTAAGTTCGCTAGGAGAAAATGTTACTAATATATCGCTGGCGTTTGTTGGTTCTTTGTCTGATATAGCTTCATCGTTACCAGCTTTCTTGATAAAAATACTGCTAATGATTATTTCGACTTTCTTTATAGCTATTGACTTTGATTTATTATCAGCATTTATTCTAAGACAGTTCTCACAAAGAGCAAATGAAATACTGCTGACTGTTAAACACTACATGGTGAATACACTCCTAGTTGTTGTTAGGTCTTATGCTTTAATTATGTCAATTACATTTGTTGAATTATCCATAGGACTTTCGATAGTAGGTATACCAAATGCAATTATGATAGCATTTCTAATTGCTATGTTTGATATATTACCTGTGCTGGGAACGGGCGGAATAATGATTCCATGGACGATTATAACCTTTTCCCAAGGAGATTATCAGACCGCCTTTGGATTACTTGCAGTTTATATCTTTGTGACAATTATCAGAAACATTTTAGAGCCAAAGATTGTTGGCGGTCAGCTTGGGATTCATCCCGTTGTTGCTCTGATAAGTATGTTTGTAGGGGCAAATCTTTTGGGTGTTATAGGTTTGTTCGGGTTTCCGATAACCTTATCCCTACTTAAATATCTGAATGATACGGGAACTATAAAACTATTCAAATGATTCAACACGATGGTTATGATTTACGAGGAGAATTTAAATGACCGTCGTACAAGCCATCATTTGATGTAAAAGTTGCTCCTTTGACTTTGCATGTAAGCTTGGGAACATTTAGACCAGTAAAGTTGGGATTTCATAGAGCAAGCAGTTGACACCTTAACCTTGGGAGATCAACAACTCAAGGTGAAATAATTAACAAAATTCTAAGATAAAAGCTTCAACTTTTCTTGTTGAAGCTTTTATCTGCTCTACTAATATGGGAAATACGTTGATTCATTAAGAGTACTATTAGCGAATTAAAGGTGTTTATTGACTTGGCAGTAAATGGACCGAAGTAATGAAAAAGGGCTAGTCCACCTAAGCTGTAATTATAGAAACTAGAAACAGAAACACTTTGTTTGATAAGAGCGCCTGCTTTTTGAGAAAGATTAAATAATTCAGGTATTCTTACAAGACTATCGTCAAGGATTACACAATCTGATTTTAGTTTGGTTTTATCATAGGCTGAATTGGCAAAGCTGACACTTACATCTGCCCTGCTCATTGCCAGCAGGTCATTCATGCCATCCCCAACCATCATTACTTTCCCTGATTTTTTATATTTCTCTACTATTTCAAGCTTATCAAGATGATTGCACCTGGAGTAAACTTTTTTAATGCCAAGGCCAGATGCAACCTGTTGTGCCTTATTCTCCGCATCTCCAGTAACAAGAATAAAACTGCTTTTGTTAAACCGCTTGCCCAGCCCATTAATCATCTGTACTGCATCATCACGTACTGATTCCTTTAGAACTACTAAACCTATCAGCTTTTCATTCTTACTAATGAAAATTGGAGTGCTTAACCTCTTTTCATATTCTAAGTAGGCCTGTATACCCTCGGTGTAATCAACTTCATATTCCTCCATTAACAGATCATTGCCTATTAATACCTGTGAACCCTGATAAAGGGCCCTTACTCCCCTTGCAGGGATTAAGGCGGAATGTTCCACCTTATTTTTAGCTGGCTTGTAATTTTGATTATTGTAAAAGGTATTAGCAATGGGATGATAATAATCTGCTTCACAAGCATAGCAAATCTCTAATATATCCTTTTTGGAGTACTCATCATCAAAAGCAATGACTTCTTCTAAAATCATTGCTTTTTTAGTTAATGTACCTGTTTTATCAAAAATTATATATTCAACCTTATTTATTTTCCCTAGCATATTTACATCGTGTATTGCCAGGCCATGTGTATATAATAAAGCGGCATACTGCTGTAGACCTGTGCTTAATGCTAGCTGCACGCCCATGGGACAAAGGACCAGCAGCATTGATATGGGATTAAACACATTACGTGTAAATAACAAACTTGCCAAAGCAGCACCCATGGACAACCTGGTTATTTTATTACTCATTGTCATAACCTCATTATGTAACTGAAAGTCTTCTGGACAGATTATATTATTTTTTTCAAATTCTTCGGGCTTTTGCAGGACCTTTATTTTTAATTCACCTTTTAAAACTATGGAACCTTCCTCTACTTTAGACCCTGCTTTTACTCTAGATATTTCAAGCTGTCCAGTATGATATATGCTGTTCACTACAGCTTCTCCAGCTAATACCTCACCAGATATTTGCACATTTTCCCCCTTTTTTACTATTACAACATCGCCCAGCTCTATCTTATCTATAGGAAGCAGTATACTTGTACTGCCTTGCTGCTCAAGCCAAACAAAACCTGAGTTCTCGTCTGCACTCCGGCTCAAAATTTTCTTGCTCTCCAGGTCAGTACCATGTTTTATGTAATCGTTAAGGGATTTCAGTGCCAGTGCAAATACCCCTTCATTGCTTTCTCTTGCAATAGTTAAAACAACACCAAGCAATACTAAAACCGAATTTACGTCTACAGACAGTTTCCTGGAAGTTTTGTCTACGGCGTTCTTCAGCTTTGGGTATCCAGAGATTATGTCTATTACAGCTACCACCATTAAAACCCAAATACTTCTAGCAATGGAATTCTTGCCGTATGTAGGCTGTTTTATCTGGAGGTAAATAAATATGGCTGAGTATAACAGCAGAAAGGTTAGTGCTCTCTTTTTATTATTCAGGCTTTCACCATAGCATTGATACTTTTTAAGAAAATACCTTTTGTAGCTGGTGGGGGCTTCCAGGAAACTTATAATCTTATCTTTTATAACATCAGTTTTTAACCTTCCTGGGTCATAAATAACAACTATACTTGTGGAATCCGAATTAACTCTACTGTTTTTTACCCCCTGTACACTCCCTAAATAGCCCTCCAGAGCTGCTGCCAGGCCTTTTTTGCTCTTGAGCAAAGAACACTTAAGTCTTATTCTGCCAGGTACAACACTTACTTCCTGAATTACTCCCCGCAAGGCATACCACCTCTTACTTTAGAAAATCAAATAATTTACCAAAGGCAAACTGTTTGATTAGTTTTTCTCCTGTCTCTTTTTCTCTTTTTCTTATATAACTAAAAAAATAGGCCAAAAAGTCATTCAGATGGGTTTCCACTATTCTTTTTTTAGTTGGGTCACTCTTTTTTATCTCAAGGCTTAAATCAACACAGCTTTTCAAGTTAGCCATGGTATACTTTAACTTATCCTCTAATTCTTTTAAATCGTCCACGTTTTAATCGTCCTCTCTTTCCATTGCTATCAGGATCATAGGTTAATAATCTGGAAGAGTTAACTACCACCCCAAAGGTGCTTAGGTTATGTAAGAGAGCAGCCAGTAAAGGTGTGATTATTTTACCTGCTCCTAAAATTAATCCCAATGCGTTTATACCTATTGCAAAGATGAAGTTTTGCTTAATTACTTCCATGGTATGGTTGCTCAAGGCAACTAGTGAGTAAATTTTTTCTGGATTATCCTCCGCTAAAACAATGTTGGCCGTTTCTATTGCCACATCTGTTCCCCCTGCACCTAACGAAATACCAACATCAGCATTGGCAAGGGCAGGCGAGTCGTTTACACCATCTCCCACCATGGTTACAATCTTGCCTTGTTTTTGGTATTCTTTCACTATTCCCACCTTGCCTTCAGGTAAGGTGTCGTACCAAATCCTGTCCAGACCTAATTCCTCGCCAACAATTTCAGCTGTTTCTTTGCAGTCTCCAGTTATTAAACCTATGGTTTCAATGCCCGATTGTCTTATATGCCTTATAGCTGACTTGCTTTCTGCTCTTACTCTATCAGAAACCCCTATTAAACCAATGACAGAATTGCTGCGGCTTAAAAATAACACTGTCTGGCCTAACAACCTGAGGCGATTTGCACTCTGCTTCGATCTATTCATGGTCGACCTGCTCTTTTTAATAAAATTCTCACTACCCAGCAATACAGGGTTTTCATCAATTAAACCTTTCACTCCATAGCCTATTACAACTTCTTTATCTTGTACTTCTAGTAAAGAAATATTCATCTCCTCTGCTTTATTTATTACTGCCTTTGCAAGTGGATGATTGGTCTGGGCCTCCAAGGATGCAGCTATTTGAAGTATATCCTCCTCAGAGTAATTCTTACTAACCCTTATAATCTGTCTAACAACAGGTCTTCCTTCTGTTAATGTACCCGTTTTATCAAAGAGTATCACATCTGTACTGCCAACCTTTTCTAAGTAATGTCCCCCTTTGATTAAGATTCCCCTGGCAGCCGCATTACCTATTGAGGCACTTAATGCTGTAGGTGTGGCCAGGCCGGCTGCACATGGACAGGCCACTATTAGCATGGTCATGCTCCTTTTGAAGTCTTTAGTTAGCAGGTATATTAATGCCGCCAGGAAAAAGGATAAGAGAACAATCCTATCAGAATATTTATCAGCTATGTTTTGAACTGGAGCCCTTGTTTCGCTGGCTTCCTCCACTAAGTGAATGATCCTGGCCAAAGATGTATCATTACCTACCTTTTCAGCTTTAATTTTAAGGTTCCCCTGTTCCACAATGGAGCCAGCATAAACCTTGTCACCCTTTTTTTTTGCTAAAGGCATGGATTCTCCTGTAATTACTGCCTGGCTAACTGCTGCTTCACCACCAATAACCTCTCCGTCTATGGGAATTTTTTCACCTAAATAGCACATTACAGTATTGCCTACTGACAGACTTTCAATGGGTATGGACACCACAGCCCCATCAATTTCAACCCAGGCAGTCTCCTCCTTGCCCTGAAGCATCTCCTTGATGGCTCTGCGTGACTTCTCTAAAGTCAGGGTTTCAAATAAATGACTAAGATTTACCAACCATACCACTACTAAACCTGTAATACCTTCTTTAAGTACAATGGTTACAAGTGCAGCTGATGTTATTAACATCTCATTGTTTAGTTTTTTCTTTTTAAATACCGACTCTATTCCACATCTAAATACTGCATATCCTGTAATCAAGGTAGCAACAGTTGTTATGATGTGAATCTGTGGTGCACTTCTTAAGAAAAAGTCTTTTGCAAATATTCTAGTTAAAGTTAAACCCAATATGATTACACCTGCAGTAATAACCTGAATGTATTGCAGGTTTAAAGGCAGATTCTCTGGTTCAAAAATTTCATTTTTACCCTTTTTTCTAACATAGGTGCTTTTGTGACGCTTAAAATGTGCAGGGGATACTAACTGTAAGATGTAATTTATGTTCTTCATTAACTCTACACAGAGTTCATCCCTTGAGAGTTTTTGAGGATTAAAAATAATTAAGGCCTTTCCAGTTTGGAAATTAGCCTTAATCTTTTTAATACCTTGGTTTCTTTTAAGTGTTTTTTCCAGGGACTTGGCAAAGTGGGGATTACCTTTTAAACCTTTTATTTTTATTCTGACCCTTCCAGGCAAAGCCTGAAGTATCTCTAATCTACAAGGATTCATATATTTGTCTTTGCTCCTTTGCCGCTTCTTGTAAAATCATATTAGAATTATTTGTTTCTTAATGCATTTTTAGTTTGGGCCTCTTCAACCACATCTGTTAAGCCTTTTTTAACTAACAAGACCTTTTTTGTTCCTTGAACGGCGGCATTTCTAATTTTCCGTCTAAAAATCCAAGCCAGGCCAGCAGAGCCAATACCCCACCAAAAGCTTCTATTTATCATCATATTATTTCACCCACCTATTTTATTTATTTCTTGTTTTAGTTTTTGTTATCAACAGGTGAAATATTAATGCAATAATTTACTGTGCTAATTTTTTAAAACCTACACCTCTTTATTATTGTCTTTTTTATTCTTTTCTTCATCAAAGTTTATTCTATCCCAATTAGCCTCTGCAAACATGTCCTCTATATCTTCTTTGGCATCCGTTACAATTGTTTTAAGCTCATCAGTTAGACCAAGAACCCCTTGAACAGTCTGTACAGCTATAGGTCTTAATGCCCTTGCTATGGAAGGAGCCAAAAACATACCCACTGTAACAATGCCTATTCCTCTTAAAATATTATTAACCTTTGGGTTATTTATGAAATTTGGTATTGTCTCGGGATTCCACCAGTTACGCCAAAACCCTCCCATGGGCCCCATGGGTCTGTTATAATATGGATCCCCAGGAGGAGTGTTATAACCCATATAAGGAGGATAGGGATATCCCCTTTGGTAAAACCTATGATAATAGTATCCACGGGGGTGATAGTTGTAGTATGGGCCATAACCGCCACGATAAGCATACTTATAATAATCGTCGTCTTCATCATATTCTCTATAGTCATAATCAGGATTATTATAGTAATTTTGATTAAACCCTGGGCCATAGCCGCGGCCAGCACCAGGACCATAAAAGCTGCCATAACCAGGATTGTTGTAATTCCCATAACCCCGTCTATTATTTTGAGGACCCATGCCATAGTTACCTCTGAAGCCTCTATTCATACGATAATTACCTTGATAATTACCAGACCCATTTTGACCATAACCCATCATGTAATCATCAGCTTGAAAGTCTTCATCATAATAGTTACCCATATAATTGTTTCCTTGATAGTTCATTTGATTTCTCCCTTCATAATTCATATTCCTAGCCTGTGAATCATTATAATAAGACTTGTTTCCGTAATTTTGGGCATTATTATAATTAGGCCTGTTTACATAATTTTGTGAGTTATTATAATCAGGCCGATTGGCATAACTAGCCTGCCTGTTGTAATTGGGCTGATTATATCTTTCATTTTCTGACTCCTGGCTATATTGCCCCTGCTCTTGTTCTGTCTCTTCGTTGTTATTTTCATTACCTTTTTTCATGTTTCCCACTAATATTTTCCTCCCTTCTACCTTTGATAGTTTCTCCATGCTTATAACCATTTATGTAAAAAAAAGCCACCTTTAAGGTGGATTTTTCTTGGTAAATTATGGATTTAATTCCAGTGTGTTTCTTAAGCAGACTTAATATTAAGTTTGCAGATATTATTTGTTTCAATATCATCATGATTACAGTTTAATAAGTGTTGAATTATTTCCTGCTTCAAAATATTCTTTAATTCTGTTTTATACTGTCTAAGAATACCAGTCATTACATTAAGAATTTTTTTCCTGATTTTCTCTTTGAATTCCTTAGGGCTTAACCCTACTGCCCCTAAAACATGCTCTCCCATACTAAACCTGGAGACAAAGATATTGAGTGTCTTTGGAATAATTTTAGAACTGCTTTTTTTCCACGTCATATCTATACCTTTACAGATAGCATTGCTTAGATTGTATGTTTTAATATTTTCCCTTAAGTATGGTGAGATGTCAGCTTTGACAATATTAGCTGCTGTATTTTTCTTCAAATCAAAAGTGATTTGATATTGAGCTCTATTAAACTCTTTTTCAATTCTTTTATGAATACGCCTGATACATGCTTCTATGTCATCACTATTATATATAATTGTGTTAACCCATTCTTGTAAAATTCTAGTGTTTAAATCAGTAAAATTAATTCCATTGACATAGAGTTTAAGGAGCTTTTCTTGATTGGCAGTATAATAGTCCAGCTCTTCATTGATAATGTCAAAACTTTCCCTTGCTAAATAATTAGTTATGCCCTCTATTTCTAGTTCTGTTATTGAATAAGCAGTGTTTTCCATCAAAACTGTCACAACTTCACCTCCTTTGATAATTATTATCATTTATGTGTTAAAAAAAGACATCATTTATTAACTTGCATGAAGCTTTATTGAAAATTTTTCTCACTTATATTTTATATTACCCCGATCCTTTTGTAAACAAAAGCTTTTAGATATGTTATAGTTAAAATTTACCTGTTAATTTCTGAGTGTAGGATTGTCTGCTCTGTTTTTTAATTTATTAAACTTTTTTCTGCATACTTGCACAAGGGGCTTTTATAATGTTATCTAAAATACCAATTGATTTATATTGAAATAATCAATATAATGTAAGGTAATGTAAAAAGATAACTTTTATATGGAGGATATTATGCAGTTTCATCAGTTAATGGCTTTTGTTAAGGTTGCTGAACACCAGAGTTTTTCCAAAGCAGCAGACAGTTTATTCTTAAGTCAATCAACAGTTAGCACACATATCAATAGTCTGGAGAAATACTTTGGCCAAAAGCTTTTTGATAGACTCAGCAAAAGGGTTGCTCTCACACCCTTTGGACAAAGATTGTTTTACTGGTCAAAGGAGATACTAAGCATTAGAGAAAAAGCCATGTGGGACCTGAAGGACTGGACTGGCAGAGCTGAAGGTACAATAAATATTGCCGCAAGTACTGTGCCTAATCAATACATGGTACCAGGCTTAATTGCAAGTTTCATTAAAAGGTTTCCAGGAATAAATTTTACCGTTACGCAAAAGGATTCCCTGGGAGTGGCAGATATTCTGGTTAATGGTGAAGCAGACATTGGCATGCTGGGCGAGGTTTTTTATGCTGATAAGCTGGAGTTCATCCCTATTTATCAGGAAAAAATGGTTCTTATTACACCTGCAAATATTAAACTTGATAATCCCGTATCCATAACTAGTATACTAAATAATAATTTTATTTTCAGAAAGCCTGGTTCAGGAACCCAGGCATTTATAGAAAAGGTATTGCATTCTTCAGGACTGGAATTGTCTCTTTTAAAGATCATTGGGTATTTTGATAATGTCCAGTCCATCAAGCAGGGTATTAAGGAAGGCATGGGATTTTCCATTATTTCAGAAATTGCTGCAAGAGATTATGCCAAAAGCAAGCTAATTAACGCCTATGAGATTTTGGAAATGCCTGATACACGCAATTTTTATATATCCTATAATAAAACTAAAACCCTATCCCCCATTAACCTGGAATTTATTAAGTTTTGTACACCAGGCTATAAGGAGGCACATAAGACGTGAGACAAGTATATTTTGACAATGCAGCAACAAGCTGTCCCAAACCACCCACAGTAATTCAGGCAATAAATGAATATTTTAACACTATAGGTGTAAGTCCCGGCAGGGGAGGATATAGATTAGGCCTGGAAGCCGGCAGAAAGCTCCTTGCAGCCAGAGAGGTTGCAGCTGATTTTTTTAATTGTCTTGATCCGGCGAAGGTTGTCTTTACACTGAACATTACGTATGCCATTAATTTTGTGTTAAGAGGGGTTTTAAAAAAGGGAAACCATGTTGTCACATCAAGCCTGGAGCACAACTCAGTTGCCCGCCCCTTGGAGGCCCTCAAAAAATCTGGAATAATTGACTATACCGCCGTCAAAGCAGATGGAGATGGCTTTATAAATCCAGATAAAATCAGGAAAGCAATTAAAACTAATACAAGGCTTATTGTCCTGAATCATGCTTCAAATGTTTTTGGTGCCCTTCAGCCTGCAGAAGAAATAGGCAGGATTGCAGGTGAGCACGGCCTTTTATATTTGCTGGATACAGCTCAAACTGCCGGCAGCATGCCAATTGACATGCAAAGGTTAAATGTTAACTTTCTAGCCT
>JAGXSK010000062.1 GCA_018333845.1 Clostridia bacterium
AATCCATTGACACCATTTTCTGCAATTGTTACATCATAACCAACTTCCGTCAAAAAAGTCTTGAGTACAAATGCTATATTAATTTCATCTTCCATTATTAATATCTTGACCAAATTAATACCACCTTGTATGTTCCATGTTAATTGCTTCATTGCTATAGTAATTATAATACATGGAATTTAAAATAATTGTCGTTTTTGGTCAAAGAGTAGAGATTTTTTTTGCTTTTTGTATTTCATTAGCACCCAGTTCTAAAGCCTTGCGATTTAGTGGAATTAAACCATGGTGTCTCTGGGGCAATACCTTTTTTAGCGATTCTATTACAGTTTCTACTGAAACAGCTTTTGTTGCCTCCAGATATGCACCAAGCATGACCATGTTGGCTACTTTAGTGCTGCCAATACCATCTGCAATTTCTACAGCTGGAATTTCGTATCCTTCTATGTCCTTTCTTGAATATGTCTGGCCTGCTTTCAGGGTGCTTAAAAGCAGGAGTCCTCCAGGTTTTAAAACTCGTTCAAACTTTTTTAGTGATGGCAAATTCAAAACAATTATTGTATCGGGTTCACTTACAATGGGAGAGCCAATTTCAGCAGCAGAAATAATAACCGAACAGTTAGCAGTTCCGCCCCTCATTTCTGGTCCATAGGAGGGTATCCAGGATACATTATTTCCCTCTAACATTCCTGCATATGCCAGCAATTGCCCCATGGACATAACTCCCTGGCCGCCAAATCCAGCTATAATAATTTCCTGATGCATT
This sequence comes from Clostridia bacterium, assembly GCA_018333845.1. Classification (GTDB taxonomy): domain Bacteria; phylum Bacillota; class DSM-16504; order Desulfitibacterales; family Desulfitibacteraceae; genus Desulfitibacter. The sequence goes on from JAGXSK010000062.1 coordinate 764, forward strand.
TTTATTCCACCTCCGCAGGCACCTTGAATTCCCCAAGGGGATAATAGGGAAGCATCTTTTCTTCAAGCCACTTTAAAGAGGCCACTGGACTCATGCCCCAGTTGGTTGGGCAGGTTGCAAGAATCTCTACCAGCGAAAAACCTTCTCCTTTAATCTGGGTTTCAAAAGCCTTCCTAATGGCCCTTTTGGTCTTGTTTACATGGGCAGGTGTGTGAACCGAAACCCTGGAAATATAGGCTGCACCCTCTATGGTGCCTAGCAGCTCGGCAATTTTTACTGGATATCCATAATCCTTTGCTTCCCTGCCATATGGAGCTGTAGTTCCCTTTTGACCAAGCAAGGTAGTTGGAGCCATCTGGCCTCCTGTCATGCCATAGGTAGTATTGTTTACAAATATAGTTGTAATTTTTTCACCCCTGATAGCTGCATGGATTATCTCGGACATGCCAATAGCTGCCAGGTCCCCATCACCTTGATAGGTAAAGACCACGTTGCCAGGATGAACCCTTTTCACACCTGTTCCCACGGCCGGGGCCCTTCCATGGGCGGCCTGAACCACGTCAACATTGAAATAATCATAGGCTGTTACAGAGCATCCCACTGAAGCTATGGCCACAGTACAATGAATAACATCCAATTCCTCCAGGACTTCTGCTGCAAGGCGATGAATTACACCGTGGCTGCATCCAGGACAATAATGAAATTTTTTGTCAGTTAGTGCTTTGGATTTTTTGAATTGTTTAGCCATTTGTACGAATGCCCCCTTCAATGGAGTACCTGATTCCCCTTGTCTTTTGCTCCGGCAGCTCATTTGTTTTGCCAGCAATCCGACAGATTTCATGGTACACAGCCTTTACATCAGGAATCATTCCTCCAACCCTGCCATAAAAGTGAATGGGAACTCTACCGTTTACTGCCAGCTGTACATCTTCTACCATTTGGCCCATGCTCATTTCTACTGTCAGCACGGCTTTGGTATTTTTTGAAAGGGACTCTCTTACATAATCATCAGGAAAGGGCCATAAGGTAAGGGGTCTTACCATACCAGCTTTTATCCCCTTATCTCTGGCCAGATTCATGGCAGCCTTTACTATCCTGGCCGTGGTTCCATAGGCTGCAAGGATTATTTCAGCGTCTGTAGTCATATAGGCCTCTGCTGCCTTTTCATTTCTTGAAATGGTGTTATATTTATTAAAAAGGGCAAAGTTATGGTTTTCCAGCACCTCAGCATCCAGATAAAGTGAATTAATAATATTTTGAGGTCTATATTTTTTTCTCCCTGTACAGGCCCATGGTTTCATGGACAAGTTTGGAAATGGGAACTCTCTAAACTCAACTGGTTCCATCATCTGACCTAAAACTCCATCACCAAGTATCATAACAGGATTTCTATACTTATCAGCAGTATCAAAAGCTTTCATGGTCATGTCCACCAGTTCTTGAATAGAGGCGGGTGCATAAACTATAAGCCTGTAGTCTCCATTTCCCCCTCCCTTTGTTGCTTGAAAATAATCAGATTGGGCAGCCTGGATACCTCCCAGGCCTGGTCCGCCACGCATGATATTGACAATTACACAGGGTAATTCTGCTGCAGCCAGATAGGATATGCCTTCCTGTTTTAAGCTGATTCCTGGACTGGATGAGGAAGTCATAACCCTGGCACCTGCACTGCTGGCTCCATAAACCATATTTATGGCGGCAATTTCACTTTCTGCCTGGAGAAAGACTCCTCCAACCTCTGGCATTCTCCTGGCAAAATATTCAGGGACTTCATTTTGAGGGGTGATAGGATAGCCAAAGAAATGGCGGCATCCAGCTTTAATGGCTGCTTCGCCTAGAGCTTCGTTGCCTTTCATTAAAACCTTATGCATTTACTGCCGCTCCCCTTTCAAATGGTATCTCCTCTATTTCAATTGCCACATCTGGACACATACGGGCACAAATGGCACAACCAACGCACTTGTCTGTATTCTCCACAGTAGCTGGATGAAAGCCCTTGTCATTGAATCTGCTTGCTAAAGTGATTAGATTTTTTGGGCAGAACTCAATGCACAATTCACAGCCTTTACAAGCATCCTCATGAAACATTATTTTTGTCATGGGTTTAAACCTCCTTTCCCTGGATTTTTTGCAATTTTTACAATACAAGAAAACAAATCTGCAAAAATTTGGAAAATCTTGCTGACCGCAATTTAATATACAAGTGCTTCTTCTGTTCCGTCAAAGACCCTTAGCACCCCTTCTACC
>JAGXSK010000063.1 GCA_018333845.1 Clostridia bacterium
CAGAAACAGTGGTAGAAGATTTGATAATAAAAAATGAAAAAGTAATTGGCGTGAGAACTGGCCGACCTCAAGGGGATGTTTATGGAAATGTAGTTGTCCTGGCTGAAGGCGTTAATTCCATGCTAACCCAAAAGGCAGGTCTGAAGAAGGACAGGCTAAAGACAACAGAATTGGCAGTGGCAGTTAAAGAAGTCATTGCCTTGCCTAAAGAAAAAATAGAAGACAGGTTTAACCTGGAACAGGGACAAGGTGTAACTATTGAATTGGTGGGTGAATCAACCAGGGGAATGGTGGGAACAGGTTTTATCTATACCAATACTGACTCATTATCTTTAGGTGTAGGTGCCCTGCTTTCCCAGGTAGTAAGGAGGGAAGTAAAGCCTAATGACCTTCTGGAGCATCTAAAGAATCATCCATTGGTCAAGCCGCTGCTGGCAGGTGGAGAAACAAAAGAATATCTGGGCCATATGATACCAGAGGGTGGATACCATAGTATACCAAAATTATATGGAAGTGGCCTGCTAGTTGTTGGTGATGCAGCTGGATTTGTAAATGGAATCCACAGGGAGGGCTCCAATATGGCCATGCTGTCTGGGAAAATGGCTGCAGAAACAATTATTGATGCTCATAAAATGGGGGAGTTTGATGAAAGGGCCTTATCCCACTATGAAAAAAACCTTGAGGAAAGCTTTATATTAAAGGATTTACGAAAATATCAAAATGCCTCGGGCTTTTTTGAAACACATGACTATTTTTTCTCCCTATATCCTCAATTGGTTAATGATGCAGCCCATGAATTTACAACAATCGACAGCATTCCTAAAAAAGAAAAACAAAATAAAATCATTAGAGATATTACGTCCAGAAGGTCAAAGATTCAGCTTATAAAAGACATGTATAGAGGATGGAGGGTTTTAGGATGAAGTCACTAGAAGACAAGCTCTTCCTCAATAGATACCAGCCGGATAAGGAAAGCCATTTAAAGATTATCAACAGGGAAAAATGCCTGGAATGTGAGAGAAAGCCCTGTACATATATTTGTCCAGCCAGGGTTTATACCTGGAATCCTAAAGAGAAGATAATAGAAACTGCCTATGAGGGGTGTGTGGAATGTGGAACCTGTAGATATGGTTGTGCCCACGATAATATTGAATGGAAAAATCCCAGGGGAGGGTTCGGAATAATGTATAAATATGGATAAAAAGGGAAAGAATTTGAAAAAATGAAATTATTATGTGGAAAATAAAGGATTATTGCTTTAAATGTCGAATAAATAACATCAGGTTAGTTCATTTGACTAAATGATGAAAGGAGAGTCCAGCTGGTGCAGGATTTAAAAATTGAGCTGGAAATCAAAAAGAAAGAATTAAAATCATTAGTTGAAAAGAAGCAGAACCTTCTGGACAAGGAAGTCTACAAAAAGAGCTGCGAACTGGACAAGCTAGTAGTAAAGGTTATGCGTGGGTACTAATTAGTAAAATAGAATTTTGCCATGATTGATTGTTAAAAGGCCCTATAAAACATGGGGTCAGTGTCTTCTTTTTTAGCTTTTCCAGGAGTACTCCCATTTTTAGAGTAAGTGGTTATAAAAAAGCATTTAATATTAATCAAATAGAGGGTTTTTAAATAAAATAGGTGAATGCAAATATGTGTAAGGACACATATTGTTTTTTGTTTTACGATTTTTTGAAAATATTTGCCTCATTGGCATCTATATTTCAATTCAAAATAGCATGGAAAAGGGGTCATGGCTTTGGATCCAATAGCTTTTGAAATAGGGCCCATAGCAGTTAGGTGGTATGGTATTTTAATAAGCACAGGTGTTGCACTAGGTATTTTGCTGGCATATAAGGAATGTATCAGGCAGGGGATTGATCCTGATTATATACTTACAATTTCCATATTTGCCCTGCCTGCAGCTTTCATTGGTGCAAGGCTTTACTATGTTATCTTTCGCTGGGGAGAGTACTATCGTTTTCATCCGGAAGAGATAATAGCCATCTGGCATGGAGGACTGGCTATACATGGCGGTGTAATTGGAGGTGTGCTTGCCGGCTATTTTGTTGTCCGAAAATATAAATTAAATTTCTGGAAAATGGCTGATATTGTTGCTCCTAGCATAATATTAGGTCAAGCTATTGGCAGATGGGGAAACTATTTTAACCAGGAAGCCTATGGTTATCCTACTGATTTGCCCTGGGCAATGTTTATTGATGGAGCTTACAGGCATCCAACCTTTTTGTATGAATTTATATGGAACATGGGAGTTTTTGCATATTTAATTTTCCGAAGGTATCAGCCGGGAGTAAAGCAGGGAGAGCTGTTTACAAGCTATTTTATACTTTATTCTTTAGGAAGAATAGTAATTGAGTCCTTTCGAACTGACAGTTTGATGATTGGGCCCCTTAGGGTAGCACAAGTAATTAGTTTAGGATTAATTGCTGTTGGGGTTTTGATTCTTTATTTTAAAGTAAGAAATGCACCAAGGTATAATGTAAAATAGCCCGGATTTCCCGGGCTATTTTACACTACCATGAAGTATATATTTAATAAGACTTGACGCATAATCCAATTTCGTTCTTTATATTATTGTTGAAAGCTGTCAGGATAAGATATCATCTATCTCCCCTTGGTCACAATCCATAATATAAGCTATTCCTGAAATTTCAGATGCTTCTTTTGTAAGTGCCGCTATGTCTGTTCTGGCAAGGGATTGGATATTGAACTTTCTTGCTCCGCACATAAACTGCCTTAAGCCCTGGGCCAGTCTCTGGTAATAAGTGTATACCCCTATTGCCCCAACTGGCAGCTTATCAAAGGCATCACCCAGCATATTTTTTACTTCAGTAGCAGCTATGAATATCTGTTCCAGGGATTTTTCGCCATTGGTTTTGTATTCTGCAGGTACTTTCCCGGCTTTAACAGACTCTCCAATGTTTTTGCCAACCATGGCAGCAGTTAAGGGAGAACGTGCCATGCCAATTATATTAGTATAGGGAGCACCCAGGGCTAGGCCTTTAAAAAGATGGTCCTCCAGGGTAAAGCCCCCTGCTATGGCAACATTTGGAATGTGTTTGCCCCTGGAAGCTAACTTATCTAAATACTGCACTAGTAAACCCTGTATATATACTGTGGGAATTCCCCATTCATTCATCATTCTCCAGGGGCTCATACCTGTGCCTCCGCCTGCACCGTCAACAGTTAAAAGGTCAATTTTAGCTTCGGAGGCGAATTTTACAGCCCTGGCAAGGTCAGCAGGTCTATAGGCACCTGTTTTTAAGAAGATGTATTTTGCCCCGGCATTTCTAAGTTCTTTTACCCTGGACATGAAACCTTCTTCGGAAACCATTCCTATTCTTGAATGCCTTTCAAACTCGTCAAATTCCTTGTTCTTAAATGCCATTTGTACAGTTGGGTCTGTGGGGTTTGGAAGAACGATATAGCCCCTGGCATACAGTTCCAGTGCCCTTTCCAAGGTGTTGAGCTTGACCTCTCCACCAATGTCCTTGGCTCCCTGTCCCCACTTGATTTCAACTGCTTCCACACCTAATTTTCCCAAAGCATATTCTTGAACTCCAAGCCTGGTATCTTCAACATTGGCCTGAACTGCTATAAAGCCCTTGCCGGTGCTCCATTTTTGAAAATCTTTTACCCTTTTTTCCAAAGCAGGTGAGTGTTTAACCCTGCCATTTTCAAGAACCAAATCAGGATCCATGCCACAAACATTTTCTCCAATTGCAATACCTACTCCAGAAATAGCACAGCCTGCTGCTAGATGTTCCCAGTTATTGGCAGCCACGTCTGTAGAACCCATTGCTGCCACGATTATGGGAAGATCCAGTTTCAACTGGCTGCCACCAGCACTGCCTATAGTTGTAGATAAATCAACTGCTGGAAATATTGCCTTATCTGAATCTGCCTCTATTCCATGGGCTCCCACGGCAGTTCCCATGATATTAAAGTGGGAATAGTCTACCGGATAATCTTTTTCAGATGCTGATGTTATCTTGCCAAAGGGTGATGGATATAGAAGTTCCTTGCCTCTTATGGCAGATTTTCCAATTTCACAATAGCCAGGACAGCCGTCAAGACAATTTGTACACATGCCACTATAGGGACAGTAGCTATCCTTTGTCCTAAGCCTGGTCTTTGTTGCAGCACTAGCGTTAATCCCCTTACTAAAAGACATAATAAAACCCTCCAATTAAATATTACTGATTTAGCCAGATTGGCTAATATAGTTAAGTGATGGCAGCTTACTTCATTTATAAATTAAAAAAGTCCATGGAATTTAGCCGGCTTAAATTCCATGGACACCTTTGCCCCGGGGGATATTTTTTTATACTTTACATTATAACATGCTCCGGTGGATTTGCAAAGCTTAAATTATCTGTTAATTTATAATTTATATCAAATTTTTATTCAAGTTTTATTATTCTTGGAATTTTATATCAACTAAAAAAAGGATGTAGAAAAACAAACAAGAATATTAATCATTAAAAGGTATTTTTGGTAGTGCCACTAAGGGGAGTGTGTTTCCTTGAATTATATTAACGCATTAGCTTTTTTACTGCTAGAAAGCAAATTCCAAGATGGTGAATTTAAAGAAATTATTGAAATATCAAAGGAAGCATTGAAACTAATAAATCATCCAGATTTGCCTGGTGAGATAGAAGAGCTTTTAAAAAGATCCCAGGATGAATGGGAGATAGAAGAGTTATTAAAAAGATCCCAGGATGAATATAATAAAGAAGCTAATGAGCCTAATGAGCCTAATGAGCCTAATGAACTTAATGAACTTAAAGAGGCTCAAGAAACATTGTCATCAGCAAGAGGAATGGAACAGCCAGATGCACATAGCGTACTAGAAAAAGGGAAAATCCAGGAGGAATTAATTGAAGAAAACCCTCATTATGAAGAAAATAAAACAGTAATCATCCCCCCTGTTGTAAAAGAGAAAATACCCAAAAAGGCAAAAGAAAAAGCACCTGATAACACACAAATAACTGACAAAAAAAGTGCCTATGAAAATATGCTGAGAGATGTATTAAAGGGCCTGGCTAAAGATGCATGTTTTACTGAAAAAAATGATTTAATAATAATCTTTAACACTCAAGCATGGGATGGTTTGTCTACTAATGAGCAGGACGAAATAATCAATGTTTTAAAATACCAGGTAGGCAAGCTTAAGCGGGATCTGTCCGGAGCTTGTGTCAGCGGCCATGTTGCATTAAAAGGCTCTGAGGGTCAGTCTCTAAATACCTTTTATGTACAGACAGTATCTGATGGCAAGAATGGCTGTACTACCGTAGTTTATTAGTTCTTTTCCCATTTATATATAAAGATGCCCAGGGAAGCACATAATAGAAGCACATAATATTAGGGTAATGTAAAAAGAGAAATTTCAAAGCAAAAAGAGAGGATACTAACTTAATGATATCTGAAATGGAATTAGTTTTTATTATCCTGGTGATTACTACAATATGTTTTTTGCTTCCCCGCTTTCGATCAGACCTGGTTGCCCTGTCTTCACTATTGGCCTTATATCTAACTGGGCTGCTAACTGTGCCTGAAGCCCTTTCTGGTTTTTCTAATAATGTGGTAATTATGATAGCAGCACTATTTATTGTAGGAGAGGGAGTATTTCAAACTGGTCTTGCTCAAAAAACTGGGAATTTGCTGGTTAAATGGACTGGAAACAGTGAGTTCAAAATGATGGTTTTTATGATGCTGGTGGTAGCCGTTTTAAGCGGCTTTATCAGCAATACTGGAACGGTAGCCATACTGCTGCCAGTTGTTGTGAGCTTAAGCAGGCAGATGCATCTCCATCCCGGAAAGCTTTTAATGCCCCTTGCCTTTGCCAGCAGCATGGGTGGGGCATTAACGTTAATTGGAACAGCTCCAAACCTTATTGCCAGGCAAAGCTTAATTGCCAATGGCTATGGAGCCTTATCTTTTTTTGCTTTTACTCCTGTGGGCCTGATAATTCTTTTAACAGGCATAGCCTATCTATGGTTTATTGGGCGAAAATGGTTAAATAAACCCCACGAAAAAGACCCTAAAGCCTCAGGTGCCTTTAATCTTGAAGAATTGCTGGAACAATATCAAATCTATCCAAATGTCCACAATATCAAAGTGCCAAAGGGTCATAATATTATTGGTAAAAAGCTAAAGGAACTGGGATGGCCTAACAAATTTGACGTAACTGTTCTTGAGATATTAAAAGAAGAAGGGGAAGGTCGCTTCCCCTTTGCTGCAGGAACTGTTCCGCGCCAGATGACAGTAGATCCAAACTATTTACTAGAGGCGGAGGATATTTTACTTGTCTATACAGATGCAGTTTCCTTAAATAGATTTATTCAAGAAGCTGGAGTTGAAAAGGCGGTGCTGTCTTCCCCAGGAGACCTACAGCTCAAAGAAGCAAATATAGCAGAGGTTATATTAACTCCCCAGTCCCGATTAATTAACCAATCATTAAAAGATGTTCACTTTAGAGACAAATATGGTCTGACAGTTTTGTCAATAAAAAGTCAGTATCAAGAACCAAGGCTGCCATCTAGAGATGATAAGCTTCATTATGGTGACGCAATGCTTGTCTATGGTAAATGGAAGGACATTGATTTATTATCTAAAGAAAAAAGTGACATGGTTGTACTCAGACATGCGTCCCATCCCCCAGAATCGGCAAACCAATCTTTCCGTTCGGCTGTTGCTGGCATTATTCTTTTATGGATGCTGATAATGTTGGTTTTTGAGTGGCTTCCTGCAGTAATGACTGTAGTAATTACTGCCCTGCTCATGATTTTAACAGGAAGCGTTAGACATACAGATCAGGCTTATCGCTCAATAAACTGGCAGACTGTTGTACTCATAGCCTGTATGCTGCCCATGGCTACAGCCCTAGAAAAAACCGGTGGCGTGGCTTTCATGTCTGATAAGCTAATTACCTCCCTGGGTGCAGTTGGTCCGTTAGCTGTACTAGCAGGGCTTTATG
>JAGXSK010000064.1 GCA_018333845.1 Clostridia bacterium
CACAGGATAATTAATTCGGCTTGTTCAATCTCCTCTGGATCCGAGTTGTAGTTGTTTCCAAAATCAAAAAACTGGGCATCCAGGCCTGCTGACCAACAGGGCGACCCCAGGGACTGGGTTGTAGGTCCCAGGGAGTTAAACATTCCTTCAGCAGCATAATGTAAAAGGCCAAAATTCCCTGAATACTTGTTCAGGCAAACTGGCAATGTGGTGCCATACCGATCTTTTAGGTCCAGTATTTTTTCACAGATAATTTCCAGTGCTTCGTCCCAGGAAATTTTTTGCCAGATACCAGATCCTCGAACAGCCTGCCTCATGGGATACTTAAGTCGATCTGGATTATATACCATGTTAAGATAATTATAACCCTTTGAACACAATTTACCCCTGGTGTAACCGTGCAGTGGATCACCGCTAACTTTTACTAATCTGCCATTTTTCACATAAGCCAGTATTCCACATGCATCATAACAATTTCGGGGACATACATGACGGGTTACTCTATATTCCTTTTTTATAGAAGCCATAAGCATCACCTATAATTTTTATATTATAATTATCCCATGATTTCAAACAAAAAGAAAGGCCCTCAAAAAAAGAGCAGCCATCAGTTTAAGGCTGCTCTTTAACATTACTGCAACTTAGGATATATAAGATCTTTAATTTATTCTTTATCTCATGGAAAATCCTTCCTTTAGTGGGTCCTTGGAATCAATCATTAAATGCCCCATATTAATTATAAAGGCCTGGCTTTTTACATAGGGAATGATAGATGGATATTCACCGGTTTTTACCTCATCACCTATCCTACCCTCGAATATAGTTCCAACAATGCTCTCATGGTAGAAGATTTCATTTTTATTTAACAAACCACGATTATACATGGCTCCCATACGGGCACAGGTCCCTGTACCGCAAGGAGAACGGTCAATTTGGGCCTTTCCTAGAAACACCAAGCTTTTATAAGTATCACCCGGATATTCAGGGTCCCCCACGAACAAGATGTCATCAACCTTATTAATGTGTGGTTTCTCGGGGTGGCACATCTCAATATTTTGATTAACATAATCTCTGATAGCAGTACCATAGGTAATATAATCCTGTAAATGCTCTTTGGAATGGCTCAGCCCCAGCTGCTTTATATCCACCATTGCAAAGAAATTGCCTCCATAGACTATATCTGCCACTATTGCTTTTCCCAAAACATTAACGGATAAATCAGCCTTATACAGAAATGAGGGCACCCCTTCTAAGGTGGCATCCATGGCCCTGCCATCCTTGACATTTACCTGGATAGTTACAAGACCTGCACCAGTTTCCAGGACCACATTAGTTACAGGTTCTTGTGGTTGAACCATACCTGTTTCAACTGCCACCGTGCCAATTGCAATTGAGCCGTGTCCACACATATTGTTGTATAGCGCTGTATCAATAAATATGACTCCCAGGTCAGCCCTGGGGTCCGTTGGTTCTGTTAAAACAGCACCATACATGTCTGCATGCCCTCTAGGCTCAAGCATTGCCGCACTCCTAATAAAGTCGTAGTTTTTTTTCATGTATTCCGTCTTTTCAATGATGGTACTGCCCTTTAATTTTGGTCCGCCTGTTATGATTCTCATGGGCTCTCCTGCCACATGTGCATCTATATAGGATATAATGTACTGTCCCATGCTTTTCCCCCTCTTTATGCCAGTTACACATCTTTATTTACTGTGTTCTGGTTGGTAATATTATAAGTACCAGGATTATCTACAACCTTACCCCTGAAGTAGTAAACTATAAAGCCTACCATCATGGCAATTTGAATGAAAAGAATAGGTATACCTGCAATTGTCTTTACAATCTTCACCCCTTCTAATCCCCCTGTCACCAGGAAAATTATTGCCGTAGCACCTGTTAGGAGACCCCAGAACAGCTTCAGGCTTACAGGAGGCTCACTAGTAGTGAGTTCATCTGACCTAGAGATGCTCAGCATTGAGACTGTTGATGTCATGGAATCGGCTAGTGTGATAAAAGATATGAATATTGTAATAATTAGTATTGGTCTGATTACTTCTACTAAAGGCAGCAGCTCCAGTACTCTCAACATCAGCATTTCTATGCCACTTTCGTGGTAAATACCAATATAGTCCATTCCTTGATAATAATGACCGTGAATTATTAAAGAGCCAAATACACCAAACCACGCTATCCCAAATAAAGCTGGGAGCACCATGTTTACCATTAAAAATTCTCTGATGGTTCTACCATAAGCTAAACGTGCCAGGAACATGCCCACTATAGGGGCAAAGGATAACCAGTCGGCGTACCAGAACATATCCCACCATTGGGGCCACAAATCTCCATCTGGAAAGGGATCTGTAAATGTCATGGCTTCAAAGAAATTGTTGACATACGCTCCTGCTGACTGGGTTGTCAGGTTAAGTATAAAAGCTGTGGGACCAAATATAAATGCGAAGGTCATAAGTCCTATGAACAACCAGGCATTTTTATCACTAAGCCATTTGATGCCTCTATTTAACCCTGTAATGCTTGAGATGGTATAACCAGCTACTATTATTACACAAAGGGCTATCCACAGTGTTGGGCCTGTTGGAATGTTGAGCATGAATTCGAAGCCTGCACCCAACTGCATTAAGCCAAATCCCAGAGAACCTGCTGTACCTCCTACTATTGCAAATAATGTAATGGCATCAACTATAGTGGCTGTTAAACCAGTTGATCTTTCACCTAGAAGGGGATAAAGTGCTGAGCTAGGAGCCAATGGTCTCTTCAGGTTATACGCTGCATAGGCAATTAGAACTCCTGCTACCACATAAATGGCATAAGGTGTAAATGTCCAGTGTAAGAAGGTGGTTCTCATTGCCCAGATTATGGCTTCATGAGAGTCTGGTTCCAGGAACATGCCTCTTGGGGGATATGCTGAATGAATTAATGCTTCTGGAGGCCAAAAAACAATCCCGATTGCAATACCAGCACATAGTGACATTGCCCACCAATGCCAGGTGTTGAACTCAGGTTTTGCATCCTTTCCTCCAAGTTTGATTTTGCCAAGGGGGTGTATCATTAAGACTACTGCAAAAATAACGAAGGAAAGTGAACCTAAACTTATCAACCAGCCGACATTCACCATAAGGCTTTCAAAAAAACCCCACATGACACTTACAAAAAGCTGTTCATTTGTAACACCCATAATGAAAAGAAATCCGAATATTACCAACGGTACCAATAAAACCGCCCAACGAATGGAATAGCCCTTATTACTGGAGTTCTTGCTATTTTCCACAAAGTTTTCCTCCCCTTATTTATAATCTTATTTCTGGTAAGATTTTTCTGCTTCATCCACTATGCTATGCAATCTATTTAATACAGCATCAGTAAGGCACTGTGGTTCATGATTTTCCAACATTTTCTTTGCTTTTTTGTTGGCCCTTTCGCCAAAGGTGGTTTTACCCTTTTCTTCCCACATCTGGTATCGTTCACGGCTTATCAAAGATGGGTTCCAGAAATTTTTATAATTGTTAAAGGTATGCTCCTCCCCTAGAAAATGCCCACCTGGGCCAACCTTGTCAATAACATCTAAAGCCAGACTTTCATCATCAACTTTTATCCCTTTTAAAATAGTTCTCACATAACCAATAATCTCATCTGCCATTACAAGCCCTTCTAGAGAAGCTGACATCCCTGATTCCAAAAAACCCACATCATGCACCAGATTTGCACCACTTAAAGCTGCACTATAGATGGAAAGGGCATATTCTATTGCTGCCTGTTCATCCAAAACCTTAGAATCACTGCACCCTGCCGTACTGAACATTGGTAAATTTAGATAATGAACAAATTCAGTATATCCGGCATGCATCAAGCAGAATTCTGGTGACGAGCCGTAACAATGAATCATTGTTTTCATGTCCATGTTAGTTGTTACACCACCAGCAATATATGGGGCACCTTCATTTTTAAGCTGATGAATTACAAGGCCGGCCAGATTGTCTGCAGCTGCAACCACTATTACGCCAGCCAATGATGCAGGTGCTGTGGCATTGCCCTGAACCCCTGGGGTATACATTACAGGCAGACCTTTTTCAGCCATATACAGCATTTTATCCAGAGAATCTTCAGGGTGTTTTAGTGGGGTACAGGGTTCGGCATATAAAACAATAAAGGGGTTCCTTTGCAAAGCCTCTGCACCACCGGCCACTTCCTCACACAAAGATACTATGGTCTCTACATTTTTCCTGTTAAACGCCCATGTTACAAAGGGCTTGGTAGTGTTTTGAAGCATGGCATGTACTTCATGAACATCTGCCAGGGATTCAGTAACATCTGAAATACTGGCCAATGACATGCAAAAATCCAGGTTAGGTAAATCTTCAACCAGTCTGGCTACATTACAGACATCCTGTTTCAATACTTTCCTGCGCTCACCAGTTTCTAAATCTATAAAGTGAGGGTTGGTTGGTCCAGGACCAAAGTAAGTATTATTGCCCTCCAAAAAAAGTCTTCTATTTCCGTTGCGGTCTGATAATACAACCCTGGAAGGTGCTGTTGAAATAGCCTTTTCCACAAGCCTGGAGGGAAATCTAACTCTTTTACCATCTACCCAGCAGCCTGCCTTTTTTAGCAGCCCTAACGCTTCCTCATTATGAATTTCTGCCCCAGTTCTTTCTAGCACTTCCAAAACAGCTGCAAATAGTCTATCAAGCTGGCTTTTTGAAAGGACATTAAAATGCACAGATTGATTATCTACCAGATTACTTGTACTGCATTTTGACCACATAAATTTTTCACCTCTAGTAAGTTTTTTGTGTTAAGTTTGCAATATATTTAATAAATTCACAACATTTGCTTTACCCCCTTATGGAAAAATTTCTTCAAATTTTTATATTGCAAGATGCTTGCCAACCTGACCAAATCTATAAAAAACACTGCTTTCATTAAAAATGGGTGTTTATCAGGCTATTTACCTGATAAATCATCCAATTACACGCAAAAAAAATTGCTCCCCGCAAGATATTTTTCTGAAAAGTTTAAATATACTTTAAAGGTTTTTGGTAGCTTTTAGCGAATAAATGAACAGCAAGATTTTTTGCGTTGGCCCAGAAAATCTTTTTATTATGGCGGTGTATTATTTGTGAATAATGAGTTAGCTGAAGAGACCCTTAACCTGATTCAAGAAAATGAGCTTTTGAAAAACGCCCTTCATGTCCTGGATGATGGTATTCACATAGTAAATAGAAAAGGGAATACCATATTTTATTCAAAGGGCCTGGAAAAAATTGAACAGTCCAGGGGTACGAGTGTTATGGGCAAACACATATCTGAAGCATATAAACTGGATGAGGACAGCAGCATACTGTTGAAGGTGCTAAATACAGGAGTGCCAGTAAAAAATCAGGATACATCCTATGTAACATCCCATGGTAAAACCATTAACATTATTACCAACACTTATCCCATATATTCTGAAGGTAAAATAGTTGCAGCGGTTTCTGTAAATAGGGACATTACTGCCTATCGGTCACTAGCCGAGACTATTCTCAAGCTGCAAAAGGAGTTATTTTCCAAATCCTACAGGCCGAGAAATGGCACTCAATATACCTTTGAAGATATTGTAGGCTCAAGCAGCTATATTAAAAAAACCGTTGAGGCTGCGAAAAAATGCGCAATTAACCTGTCTCCAGTACTAATTCAGGGAGAAACAGGAACCGGCAAGGAGTTATTTGCCCAAAGCATTCATAATTACAGTCCCAGGGCCAATGGACCATTTGTTGCAGTTAATTGTGCTGCTATTCCAGAAACCCTGTTAGAAAGCATTCTTTTTGGTACAGTCAAGGGAGCCTTTACAGGTTCAGAGGACAAAAAGGGCCTTTTTGAAGAAGCCGATGCTGGAACATTGTTTTTAGATGAAATAAATTCCATGAGCATGGTTTTGCAAAGTAAACTTCTCAGGGTTCTAGAGAGTAAAAAACTAAGAAGGGTGGGCGGCAGCAGGGACATCCTGGTAAACCCGAGGATAATAAGTGCTGTAAATGTGGATCCCATGGCAGCTATCTCAAAGGGGGAGCTGCGAAGAGATATTTACTATCGTTTAGCCGTTGTCAATATAGAAGTTCCGTCTTTAAAGGAGCGTCCTGGCGATATTCCACTTCTAGTAGCTCACTTCATTGAGAATTCCAATAAAGTAATGGGTAAAAAAATCAAGGGAATTTCTGAAGATGTTTTGAATATATTTAAAAAATACAGCTGGCCTGGAAATGTGCGTGAGCTCCATCACACCATAGAACATGCCATGAATATGGCTGATAGTGATGAGACTGCTTTAGAATTACACCATCTACAAACACATTTTAGACAAAAATTTATTCCCAATAGCCCTTCCTATGAAGTATCTACTGGTGAAGATTTAAAAACCATCCTTTTGAATATAGAGAGAAACATAATAATCGAAGAATTAGCCAAAAACAATAAAAACATCACACAAACTGCTAGAAATCTAGGCATGTCCCGTCAGCATTTGCAATACCGCTTAAAACGTCTAAACATAGATTTAAGCGAATAATAAAAGAATACAAAAACCCCTGGCAATTCATATTAAATGCCAGGGGTTATAATTATTTTTTATCTGTGTAAACTCCTTCATGAAGGTACTTTAACATTTCTTCATTGGTCATATGGCCTAACCCCAAGTAATCCAAAGTATATCCCTCTTCATAAAAATCTCTCTCCAAAATAGCTGACGCCAAATTTATCATAGAATCAATAACTGGGGTTCTTATTCCAAAGCGCTTACCCAACTCATGATATACGTGGCAGCCAACAGGAACATCTTCTGTTATGTATCTGTTGTCCATGGTAAATGGGCCTGTTCCAAACTGGATTGGATCCTGCTGGTCAAAGGGAATTACATAATCCATTCCCATATATTCACAACCTAGTATATTTTCTCTTGAGAAAAACTGCTTCCTTTCAAATTCTTGAATTCCAACTCCCATGGCCTTTGCAAGCTTACACTGCTCCTGATAAAAGGAATATTGTACCTGGGAAATTGAGGGACAGTATGCATGGGAATAAATTGAGTACTTGTATTTGTCTTCTCCAAATATCACACCAAAGTTTTCCATTACGCCAACACCTAAAATAGTACCAGGGCAATGTAATACTGGGTTTACATTGCTAAAACCTATATCCATTACTGTGTCCCCACCAACTGGACCATCTCCATAAGTTACTGCATCCATACAGGGCATGTACTTTGTACTTTCAAGAAAATCTGCCTGATCGGTTGATGGTAATGATGCACCTCTAAGGGTAATTGCACGATAATAAGCTCGAACACTTGGCAGTACCACTCCAC
>JAGXSK010000065.1 GCA_018333845.1 Clostridia bacterium
AGAGAGTTTCTTGGAACTTCTGGAGTTGGGTTAATGGGAAGAAACAATTCAAAGATGCCATTAATGGAATTAGCCCTGCCGGACCATCCGGATATAACCTTGCAGCTCAAAAGGGGTTCAAGGGCCAACAATTCTTGTATGGTTGCATGGTTTTTTAATGAGGAATTGTCCAAGTTTAGTACCGCCTTTCTTTAACAGTTTTCCAGCTGCATCTGGGGTTTCCAGGCAGGATAAACCTAACTGATGGTTTAGTAAGTCTTACTGAAGGAAAGGCTGGAATAGTTTCCTTGTATTCATCAGGTAATTGCCCGGTCAGGTCAATGGTTTTAAGTGCCTCCTGAACACAGGCATCTACACATATGGGGTTTTTACCCTTATCTAACCTGGTAAAGCAGAGATTGCATTTACTTGTCTTTTTGTTCAGGGGGTTAAGTCTGGGCGACCTATAGGGACAGGCCCCTATACAGCTTCCACATCCATCGCATCTTGTTGAATTGTGTAACACAATGCCATCTCTGCGTTTTTGGTAGCATTTTTGGGGGCACGAGCGGATGCACTCAGGATTTGCACAGTGGTTGCAGGCCATGGACAAAAAACCAAAAATCTCTGGGTTAGCAATGTTAATCACCCTTCTATATCCTATACTGTTAGCTTGATACTCATTTCTGCAGGCAAACTCGCACCCATGACATCCAATGCAGCGCTTTAAATTTATTAAAAATCCCAGTTGCCTAGCCAACAAAAATCACCCCCGCTGTAGAGTAAATGCTCTAAAGCTTCCTTCAAATCCTTATTACTATTAGTTTGTTTAATTTTTAAAAAATCCTTCAAGGAAAAACAATCAACTAAAAATATCCTCGGCGCAGGTGCATTCTCTATAACAGAGCTTCCTTTATATGTACTAAACGGGCTTTTGGTGACCTCATCAGCAAACAAACTATCCAATCCAAGGAGAAAAACATGTAAAAGTTTAAAAAATTCATAAACGAGAGTTATTATTTTAACCTTATTATTCTCTTTACATGATAGGAAGGGGGTGATGAATGTGGGAAACCAGTTATTAATTATAATTTTGACACAGAGGATGCTAAGATAGCTAAATGGTTTTTGACAGGTTTGTAACAATGAATATATAAGATTATCAAAAAAGAAAAGGCGATTAAAGAACAAGAATTACTAATTTCTAATCAATACTACTTCAACAGAAGAAAATAGTGGACAAGAAATAATTGACAATATTGTAGCTCAGTTAACGTGAAAATGAAGTAGAAAAATCTTTTTTTACAGAAGCATTATCACTACTAACCTAAACAACGAAAAGTTGTTATAGCAAACATATTGTTAGGAATACCAGAAAAAGAAATAGCTCAAAAACATAAGGTATTGCAGCCAGCAGTGCATGGACATTAGGAAAAAGCATTAAAGAGACTTAGAAAACACTTTACCTTGGACAGGCCCTTAAACGAAATAAAGAGATAGTCGATCAAACTTATTGTAGTTGTTGAAAGAGTTAAAGGTTGTTATACAAAAATAATTTTAAGGAGGATTTTATATAATGGCAAATTATTGGTATGAAACTGTAACTGCTTTAAATGGTGTAAAACTTCATGCAATTAAAACTTCTCCAAACAATACTACTTTAACAATAATTAATAAAAACATAACAAATACATCATATTTCGGAATTAATGGAGGATTTTTTTTCAATCAGGATATTCTATCTATGGCTGTTATTAATAACAAACCACTAAAAGGTAATCCCGGTGATTATGGATCTGGTTGGTATAATCATAATAGCCAAGGTGGCACAATTCAAAGAGGAACTATTATTTGGGATCCGGTTACACGAGAATATAAATTAAGAAGATTAAAAACAGCTGCTGACATACAAAATTTAAACTTGGTTCAGGATTTAAATAATTATTGGGCACGTGGTGGTGTAAGTATGACTCTTCAGGATGATGCCAATTGGTATTCTATAGCTCAGTCTGAGGAATTACCTGACCTTAGTACAGGCAGACCCAGAACTGGATTAGTCTATAATACAGGGCTAAATATTTGGTACATTGTTACTTTCTCAAACGCTACTGGAAAACAATTCAGAGAAGCAATTAAAGAGAAAATCGGTTCCGGAACTCTCGTAGACGGGATTTTCCTAGATGGAGGTGGTTCTACTCAAATAAAATGTGCCGAATATGCAAATAGTGGTGGGGGCAGATCAGTTGTTGAAATTGTAAGGTTAATAAATAAATAAGCAAATTAAAGGAGAGGAAAAACCAATAAGGTTTTCCCTCTCCTTAATTTTACTGTTCTGAATACTAGATTTCTCATTATTTTACAAAAATAACTTGGTTTTTTATAACATGTCCCGTCTAAGGATTTAGGATAATTTGTTGCAGCATTATACATTTATTCTCGAGTAATAAGGGTTAGTTAAAGCTGCATTCCTTGGTCTTTGCGAAAGTTATAAATCTTTACTAATAGATAATACATTTCCGGGTCATTTTTTTGCATTTCTTGCATGGTTTCGTAAACTTTAATATTGTCTATACTGGTAAACAACCATTTATCTCCTTCTTTTTCCATTTCAATATCCATTAGGAAAGGAAGTATCCAAAAACCAGCGAAACGGTTGCCAATAATGGTAGCAGTGATTCTATTCTCAATAGATTGTGCCTGGAGGATCTGAAAAGTGGGGTTCCCGCCCGTTATGGGTTCTATTGCCATAAAATCAGCCCAACTACTACTATTCTTCACTTCATCAGTAAAGAAGCTTAGGTAATATTCATATTCTTTTTTAAAGAGGATGTTTTCTTGTGGATCGCTACTTTGAGGTAAGCCCAATTTATAAGTTGAATATACTATATATAGAGGTAAATCAATAAAGTTCCTCTGAATTTCGAACATTTCATTATAGCTATAATAATTATTATCTTCCCATTCTCGTTCCAATTCTTCTTTTTCGATTTTGCTAAGCTCTATTCGTGGAATCTGGCTAGCAAAAAGATATGCATAATCTGCAGGCGGTGATGGAAGGAGAAAATTTTCTACTGCAAACACTTCTTCTGGAATGTCAACTATAGGTATTCTATAATTGCTATCATGGTCTGTAGCCCCCAGCTGCTCCTTAATACCATATGTATTGATCCTTCCGTAGTTTATTAAATTATTCTTCGGGTCAAACTCAAAAAAGACCAGGGGTTTAGTAACCAATGGTCTTAAACCCATTTCATCCACATACCCTTTTGAATTTGAAGCGAAGTATTTAGAAAGTGTACTTTTAGCACCTTGAAGAGGTTGGCCTCCAATATTTGCTTCCCAGGTCTTGGTGAAAACACTATTTATAGCCTCAATATAACTGATTTTGCACCCTTCCTGTACATAAAAGTAAAAAGCTTCTCCTTCTGGAAAATAGTAAATAGTTTTTGCAATATTTGTAGAAATCATTGGGGTTGGTGGGATGGTGCTATGAAAAGGAGCAAGTAAAGCATTAATTCGTGCCTCAGATAAATTTGATTCTCTTAGGTGCATAAGTACCTGGTCAAAGTAACGTTGCTTGTCTTTAATAAGAATCATGCGCTTTTCCTCATACCATTCAATCTCAGTCCCAAGTGTTTCTGAAACGAGTCTGATGGGTACAAAGGTTCTGTTGTTTATTATTCTAGCTGGTATATCTATCTCTACAGCATTATTATTTATATATGCAATGTTACTATCAATACTCAATGAAATAGTTGTGTTATCTTTTAGAATGTTGATAATTTGTTCCTCGTTATTCCAATGAATTTGGAAATCCATAGCCTCGGCTACTGCTCTGATTGGAATCAATAATCTACCATCTTCAAATACTGGGTTTGTATCAGAATTTAATTTTTCACCGTCAATAATGACTTTAATTTGTTCGCCTGCCAACCCGCCAGGAGAAATGCTTAGAAACAAAACACCAATTAATAGTATCATTATCCAACTTTTTTTCATTTCTAAAAACCTCCAATCTTAATAATCTAAATATATCCGGGTTTCTATAAGTATATTAGACGACATTAGTTTCCTTTTGTTCCACAAAACAGGAAAAATGTAGCAATAATGTGAAAAGGCAGCCCTTCCGCTAAAATGACTGTTTTTGTATGTTTGGATTGGCTTAAATACGAGAAAACGAAGTTTTTGACATGAAAAACGAAGTTTCAGACATGAAAAGCGAGGAATTAGACATGACAAAAAGGAAAGGAATTTAATTTGTGGAAGTTGGTTTTTTATGAAACATTATTTCAGAAATAATATTCCCGGGCAAATAGTGGCAACTTGGAAAGCTCCCTTTGCCCGGGAGTACACCCTTCTTTACAAAGGCAAAGGTGAGATTTAACTTTATTCTAAAACCTTACCCAGCCTGAAGTAAAGGAGAGATTACAGGTTGGGGGAGTGGTGTTTATGTGGGTGTTTTAAAAACATTTAGATCTTATTAAACATTTAAATTTTCACACAGTTTATTAAAATTTAGTAAAAATGTTGTATTATGTTGTATTATATAGTTAATCATTATTATTCAATTAGTTAGCCATTTTATACGAGGAGAAAAGCTTGATGATTAAAAAAATTTTCTTACTTTTATTAATTGCAAGTGTACTTTTAATTGTTAGCTGTGATACTTCAAAAGTAGATGATAGTACACCTAGTAACCTGGCAGATTTACCAGTAGAAAATAAAGCATCCAACAATAATAGTATAATACAAAGCATATCCCACAAAGCTCATAACGGTTTTACAATAAAAGAATTAACAACCCATGACCCAAAGGAGTATTTAATGGGTAATATAAGCTTTGTTAATCTGGTAGATGAAACGGTATTTATCGGAATGACAAGTCTTAATCAACCTGAGGTAACAATATTGGGATATAATCTAGAAACAAACTCACAAAAGGAAATTTATAATGGATTGGGCTCAATTCATTTTCATTCAGGAATAAAAATAATTAATGATGAAGAGTTGGCAATTCAACTCATTAACAAGATATTATTTATAAATAGGTATACCTTAGAAATCATTAGTGAAACGGTACTAGATGGAATTTGGGAGTATGACCTTTCTTATGATGGAACTAAGATTGCCTACGTTCAAGAAGGTGATTTATATATATCAAACTTGGATCTTTCAGATTCAAAATTACTGGTTAATGGTGTAATGTGTACTGACCCTAATAGCGACTTTTATGGATTTTACACAAAGTTTCCATTGCATTCAAGATGGTCTCATAATAACAAGCTCTTACTATATATCAAAGAGGGTTATGAAGGAGCCGATGGAATCGGAATATTAGATTTAGATAGTGCCACGCAGAGATCTATAAAGTTTGAAAACATGCTCTTCAGTCCATCATATGCTGAATGGTTTTTTCATGATAAACAAATTCTATGTTCCCAGATGCGTGGTGAAAGAAATGCCATTTTAGTTGATCTAGCAAATAATGAGCTAGTTTCCATAGAACAAATCAGCTGGTCTGGGGACTATATACCAAGTCCCAAGGAAAACAAGTTTGTCTATATTAAAGACCCTTTACAGTTGTATATGTTTAACATGGATACCAGAGATAATTTTCCCATTACTCCAGCTTTGGAGGCAATTCATAATTTCACATGGAGTCCTGATGGAAAATACATTGTTGTCCATGCAAATGTTGGGATTTTGCTAATTGAAGTCAATAAAATATTAAAACGAGAATAAAATGGCGAAGGGTTCATTTAGAGTCAAAATTAGAAAAGATAAAATATTTTCTAGATTTCCAATATGTATCAAGAGTAATTATGTTTTTTAAGTGTCAGTGAAGCTCAAAAAACGGAAAGTTTCAAAGTAAAGGGTAAGGTTGAATTTTAAAAATTTAGTAAAAATGGAACTTTTAAAGATTTGTTTCGTCTAATAAATTAATACAAATATTGAAAATTAGTGGCAAAGCCATTGAAAGATGGTGACGCAAAGCCATGGGTCTAAAGCTAAAAGCCATGACTGCCAGGTTGCAAAGTCAAAAAGCTGTTCAACAGGATTACCTGGGACAGCTTTTTTGTATTTTTGGACTAACCTAAAATACAAGAAAGCGAAGTTTTTGACATTAAAAGCGAAGTTTTAGACATTAAAAACGAGGAATTAGACATGACAAAAAGGAAAGGCTTGAGGTATATCAAAATATCTAAAAGGGGGAGATAAAATGGATAGGATGCCATTAGTTGCAGTATTTTTTATATCTATACCTGAAGAAATCATGCTTACAGCTCTTGGACTGCTGCTATTTGGAATTAAACCACCACTTAAGAGGCTAATCTTAAGTGGAGCAATACAAGCAACCATATCATATCTCGTTAGAATGCTGCCAATTGTTTTCGGGGTTCATACTTTGCTGCAGGGCCTATTATTTACAGTAGTTATTTGGTTAATATTAAAAATTCCCTTTAGAGTAGCACTGGCAGCCATGCTGGTAAGCATATCAATCTATACGGTAATAGATGCAACCATTGTACCAATACTTTTAGAAACTACTGGCATTCCTCTGGAAACTATTTTGGCTAGTGCAAAACTTAGAATTCTCTTCTTTTTGCCCCAGGGGGCAGCCATGCTGCTGATAGTACTTCTTGTTTATTATTTGGATTTTAAATTAATAGACTATAATAATACCATTAAATACCATAATTATGAGGAAGGTAAAGATGGATAAAATTCATAGAACACTTTCTATAATTCTCGTTATTACAATTCAACTTATCATACTAGCCCTCTTAAACCTTAGCAATTACATTTCAGGACAAGGAGCATTTGCAACAGGTACATTAAGCAGCTTTATGTTTCCCATGAACATTTTGCTGGGAATACTGGCTATAGCCTCAATTGTACTTGTGCGCCGAATAATGGAAACTACAGAAGAAGAGGTAAGAAAACAAGTGCAGCTTGAAAGTATTGAAAATCTTGAAAGCTTAATTAATACCATGAGGAGCCAAAGGCATAGCTTCAACCATGAACTGCAAACTGTTTATGGACTTATAGCAGTAGAAGAATATGCAGAAGCAAAAAAGTATCTAGAGAGGACCATGTCAGAAATAGCTGTAACCAATAACCTTATTAGACTAGATGACCCTGGAGTAAGCGCTCTATTACATGTCAAAAGCAGCCAAATGGAAAGTCTGGGCATAAAATTCGAAATAAACATAAAATCCAGATTAAAAAATCTTCCTCTAAAAACTCATGAGATTAATCTTATCCTGTCAAACCTTTTGGATAATGCAATGGAAGCCTTATCAATGGGAACTTCACAGGAACCTGCCATAATCCTGGACTTGACCATGTGTCAAAACAATTGTGTTTTATCAGTTACTAATAACGGACCTGGCGTTGACACTAGTATAAAGAATAAACTCTTTTTGCCTGGATTTACTACAAAAGTTAAAAACAAGGGGATGGGGCTTTATATTGTCAAAGAAATTATAGAAAAGCACAATGGCAAAATAGTTGTTAACTCAGACAGCCACTGGACCACCTTTGTAATAAAAATACCTATAGCTGGGAGGCACCATCATGAACCTTCGCTTTCTCTCACAAAAGCTGGCCCATAGTCTTGGAAATAAACTTTATTATGACCAAGATCATGTAGATGTATTAAGATATGGTTTTGAAGTTATAATAACAGGTTTATTAAAGATGTTTATCCTTTTTTCACTAGCATTTCTACTGGGTATTCTTCCCCATGTTTTAGTTATTTTTGTCACATCAGGAGTTTATCGCTTGCTATCTGGTGGAGTGCATTGTGCAACTTATGGTCGGTGCCTGCTGCTTGGTCTGGTAATTTTTCTGGGTATGGGAAAGCTTGCCCAAAGCTTGACCTTTACAAGCTTTGTAACCATTATTCCCATACTGGCTTGTATTACTCTTATTAGCTTGTTTATCAGTTTGAAATGGGCTCCTGCTGAGACTAAGAATAAACCCCTTTCTCTTCAAGAAAAATCCAAACTAAAAAAACTCACCTTGATATGGATCTTTATATGGGCAATTCTAATAACCACCTGTCTCTTAATATTTCCGTTGAGCCAGATAAGCTCACTTGTAATGGCCAGTATGCTCGCCCATATAACCCAGGCCCTTAGCCTTACCCCCACAGGATACAGGGTTGTAGGCTTTATAGATAAATTAATGGGCAGTATCTTTAAAGAAAGGAGGGAGGCAAATGTTTAGTAAAATAGGCAAAGTAATTTTAATACAATGTGCTGCTGCGGTAATGCTTGTTGCAGGCTGGGCAGTACAACCAGCCAGTTTAGTAACCTGGTATCAGCCTGAAGTTCCAAAAATGCTTAGGAAGTAGAGTGAGGTTTTAAGATGAGGGTATTAATAGTTGAAGATGATCCTAAAATGAGACTCATCCTAAAAAAGAGTTTAGCAAAACTACCTGGAACAGAAATAGTAGGTGAGGCAGTAAATGGTGTTGAAGCTGTCAAAATGACAGAAACCCTAAATCCACAGGTAATATTTATGGATATAGACCTGCCTGAAAAAGACGGAATTGAAGCTTCAAGAGAAATCCAGGACATCAATCCTGATATTTTTCTAGTCTATGCTACAGGCCACAGCACCTATATGCAGGAGGCTTTTGAGCTATATGCCTTTGATTACCTTTTAAAGCCTTACAAGCTTGAACGAATCAAAGAGACTATTGAAAAAATAAACTACCTATTAGAGCTTAAGGAAAAGGCAGGTTCCAGGAACATAAAAACTGCACCTCAAGTTTCAAGTGCAAAGAAGGTGGCTGTTAAAGTTGACCGTAACCTGGTATTTATTAATGCTGAAAAGATTGTATTTATGGGTCGGGAGAAGAGAAAGACCAGCATAATTACAAATGATAATAAACAGATAAGTACCTATGAAACATTAGATACACTGGATAATAGGATATGCAAGGACAGCTTTTTTCGTGCCCATCAAAGCTTTTTAATAAACCTGGATATGATAGCGGAAATCCAGCCCTGGTCTAGAAGCACCTACCTGGTTGTTTTTAACAATACTAAAAAAACAGCATTTATGACAGAGGAGAAATACAAGGTACTGCAGCAAAGGTTTAATCTAGAGTAAACTTGGCAATCGAAATGAGAAAATCGACATGGAAAACGAGGATTTAGACATGAAAAGCGAGGAATTTGACATGAAAGATAGTATTAAAAGTTAATTTATGGTAGGTTTAAATCAATAACTTTGGGCAGACAACATGGTTTTAAAAAAATATTCCCGGGCAAAT
>JAGXSK010000066.1 GCA_018333845.1 Clostridia bacterium
TAAAGACTAATGGTGGAAATCGTTCTGGAATAGCCATTGGACAGGTTGATTGGGCTGGTAACGTTCATTGTGATCAATTTACTCAAAATCATACCTTTGGCAACGTAAAGGAAAGAAAATTTGCTGATATTTGGACAGATGTCTCCCATCCTATTTTAGGCGGTTTAAAAAACAGGAAACCTCTTTTAAAGGGGAGATGTGGTATATGTCCAAAAGTAGATATGTGTAATGGTAACTTTAGAGCACGTGCAGAGGCAGTAACAGGTGATTTTTGGGAAACAGATCCTGCATGTTATTTGTCAGATAAGGAGTTAGGGTTGAAGTAATTTTTAAAAAGCTGTAAAGGGGGAAGCACAATGTTTCCAACTGTTAGACCACGCAGGCTAAGGGAGAATTCAATCTTGCGAAAAATGGTCAGGGAGACCTCTCTCTCTCTTCATGACCTGGTATTGCCTGTATTTGTAACCCATGGAAAAAATGTAAAAAATCCCATAAAATCAATGCCTGGTATACATCAATTATCGGTTGATATGCTATTATATGAAGCTGAAGAGGCTGTTGAGTTGGGCATCCCATCTGTAATTATTTTTGGAATCCCAAAATCAAAGGATCCCAGGGGACTAGAGGCTTATGCAGATGATGGCATAGTTCAAAGGGCGGTAATGTCTCTAAAGAAAGAGTTTCCTAATTTACTTGTTATAACAGATGTTTGTATGTGTGAGTTTACTGATCATGGACACTGCGGCATTGTCAGCCATGGAAAGGTTCTAAATGACCCTACCTTGGGCTATCTAGCCAGGATAGCTCTATCACAATGTCAGGCCGGTGCTGATATGGTTGCTCCCTCTGATATGATGGACGGTAGGGTGGGGGCCATTCGCAAGGAGCTTGATGCCAATGGTTTTGAAAAAATTCCCATCATGTCATATGCTGCCAAATATGCTTCCAAATTTTATGGCCCCTTTAGAGATGCAGCTGGTTCTGCACCACAGTTTGGAGACAGGAAAAGCTATCAGATGGACCCGGCCAATGCCAGGGAGGCACTAAGGGAAGTTGAACTTGATATAAAAGAGGGAGCAGACATTGTAATGGTCAAGCCAGCCATGGCATATATGGATATTATTAAGAGAGTTAAAGAGACTTTCAATTATCCTGTGGGTGCTTATAATGTTAGTGGAGAGTATGCCATGGTAAAGGCTGCCGCTGCCCAGGGATGGATTGATGAAAAGGGAGTTGTTTTAGAAACCCTCATGGGCATGAAACGAGCTGGAGCAGATATTATATTAACTTATCATGCCAAGGATGCAGCACGTTGGCTGAATGACTGTAAAGGGGGCTAAAAATGATAGTGTCCTGGAATTCTACAAATCAATGCAACATGTTTTGTGATCACTGCTATAGAGACGCAGGTGCCAAGGCAGATATGGAATTATCTACCCAGGAGGCCAAGAAAATGCTGGATGAAATCTCCCAGGCTGGCTTTAAGATAATGATTTTTAGCGGCGGTGAGCCTCTAATGAGAGATGACATAGTAGAGTTAGTAAAATATGCAGCAGACCTTGGTTTACGTCCTGTGTTTGGTACTAATGGTACCCTTATAACTAAAGACCTTGCAAAAAAATTAAAGGATGCAGGAGCAATGGGCATTGGCATAAGCCTTGACAGTATGGATCCCCAAAAGCATGACAGGCTTCGTAAATATGAGGGAGCCTGGGCAGAGGCTGTTAGGGGCATGCAGAATTGTAAAGAGGTTGGTTTGCCTTTTCAAATCCACACAACAGTAATGGATTGGAATAAAGACGAGATAGAAGCATTAACTGATTTTGCCGTAGAAATTGGAGCCGTTGCCCATCACATCTTTTTCCTGGTACCAACAGGAAGGGCAGTTAATATTGAACAGGAAAGCCTAAGAGCCAGAGAATATGAGGAACTTCTAAATAGAATACAAGACAAGGCTGATAAAGTAGATATAGAAATAAAGCCTACATGTGCACCCCAATTTATGAGAATCGCCAGGCAAAAAGGACAAAAGGTAAGGTTTGGAAGGGGTTGTCTGGCGGGAACATCCTATTGTATCATCAGTCCCAGGGGAGATGTGCAGCCTTGTGCTTATTTGAATATAGCAGTTGGTAATGTAAAAGATAAACCTTTTAATCTTATCTGGGAAGAAAGTGATATCTTTAAAGAGCTAAGAACCATGAATTACAGTGGTGGATGTGGAGAATGTGAATTTAAAAAGGTATGCGGCGGATGCCGTGCTAGAGCATACTTTTATCACGGAAGCTTTATGGCAGAGGAGCCCTGGTGTTTATATCACGGGAGGACTGGTATTTAAATGGATGCTATTAATCACAGGTTATTAGAAATAATTCAGGATGGGTTTCCAATTTCGCCAGAGCCTTACAAGGACATGGCCATGTCTTTAGGGGTTTCGGAAGAGGAGATAATAGACAGAATTAGGAAACTTCAAAATCAGGGAATTATACGCAGACTCGGTGCAATTTTTGATTCGCGAAAACTGGGATATAAAAGCACCCTTTGTGCAATGAAGGTACCCAAGGACCAGATTGCACACGTGGCAGAGATTGTCAACTCTTATCCTGGCGTTACTCACAACTACCTTAGAGAACACGAATACAACATGTGGTTTACTCTGATTGCACCTTCCAAGGAACGCATTGATAAGATTTGCACTGAAATAATTCTACAAAGTGGAATACATGAACTAATGCAGCTTCCTGCCAAAAGGTTCTTTAAAATAAAGGTAAAATTTTCTGTAAAGGGGAAAAGTACATGCTCTCTATAATAGATATTAAGATAATAAAGGAGCTGCAAAAGAATCTTCCCCTTGTTAGTAAGCCCTATAAAGAAATAGCCGCAAAAGTAGGAATTACTGAGGAAGAACTCTTGAATAAAATTAAAATCATGAAGGAAAAGGGCTATATACGAAGAGTAGGCGCAGCTCTCAGGCACAGAGAAATGGGCATAGATGCCAATGCAATGATTGTCTGGGAGGTTCCTGAAGAAGACTGTGAAAGAGTAGGCAAGGCAATTGCCGCTTTCCCCCAGGTTACCCATTGTTATCAAAGACCAACTAAAAAGGATTGGCCCTTTACTATTTTTGCCATGATTCATTTTCCTACCAGGCAGGAATGTGAAGAAATGGCCAAGAAAATTTCCAAGGAAATAGGGGAGCATTATCCCTATCAACTCCTCTTTAGTTCTCAAGAGCTAAAAAAAACAAGCATGAAGTATTTTCTAGAATAATAAATATGGAAAGGGGTTATTAATTTGCTTAAGCTATCCCGCTCTAAAGAAATGTTTGATGAGGCACAAAAATACATACCGGGTGGCGTTAACAGCCCAGTTCGCGCTTTTAAATCAGTTAAGATGGACCCGCCTTTTATTGCCAGGGGAAATGGCCCATATATTTACGACGAAGATGGAAATAGCTACATAGATTATGTGGCTTCCTGGGGACCTTTAATTCTGGGCCACTGCCATCCTGAGGTTAAAGATGCACTGCAGCATTGTCTAGAAATTGGAACTAGCTTTGGAGCACCTACAGAGTTGGAAACCAAGATGGCCAAGCTTATTATTGATTGCGTACCTTCCATTGAAATGGTTAGAATGGTTAATTCAGGGACAGAGGCAACAATGAGTGCCTTGAGATTAGCACGGGGATATACTGGCAGAGATAAGATAGTTAAATTTGAGGGATGCTATCATGGCCATGCTGATTTTTTATTAATAAAGGCAGGCTCTGGTGCCCTGACCCACGGAGTGCCAACAAGTCCAGGTGTTCCTAATAATACCGCCCTAAACACAATAACAGCCCCCTTTAATGACCTGGAAACACTAGCAAAGATTTTTGACCAGGAAGGCGAGAATATTGCTGCAGTCATATTAGAACCTGTGCCAGGCAATATGGGATGTATTCCGCCAGCTGATGGATATCTTGAGGAGGTTCGCAAGCTTACTGAAAAGTATGGCATTTTGTTAATATTTGACGAGGTAATGACAGGATTTCGACTGTCTCTAGGGGGAGCACAGACTCTTTATAGTATTACACCAGATCTTACCTGTCTAGGAAAGATTATTGGTGGAGGCCTCCCCGTAGGCGCATATGGAGGCAGGAAGGAGATAATGGAAAAGATATCTCCTTTAGGTCCTGTTTATCAAGCTGGAACCCTATCTGGAAATCCCCTGGCAATGACTGCCGGATACACTAGTTTAAAAATTCTTTCAAGAGATGGAGTTTATGATGAACTGGAAGAAAAGTCTGCTGAACTTGCTGCTGGTATGGAAGAAGCCGCCAGATCAGCAGGGACAGAAGTATATTTTACAAGGGTAGGCAGTATGTTTTCAGCATTTTTTACTGCCCAGGAGGTCACTGACTTCCAAAGTGCGGCAACCTCTAATATTGATAAGTTTGTTGCTTTCTTTAAAACCCTCCTTGCAGAGGGTGTGTATATAGCACCATCTCAATTTGAAGCAGGGTTCATGTCACTTGTCCATGAAAACAGGGAAATTGAAAAAACCATAGAAGCTTCTTTTAAGGCATTCAAGGCAGCAGCAAGAGCATAACCTTGGATTAGCTAATTTAAGCTAGAGTTATAGTGCTCGGTGATAATCCGAGCATTTTGTTTTATATACACTCAAGAAAAATTTTAAAAAATAACTGTTATATTTATCATGGTAATGGAAATAATACAAAGGCACACTCACTTCTTCATAGACCTCCTTGAGCTAAGGAACCTGGGGTATTACCTCGGGTTCTTTAGTATTATTATGGAAAAAATCTTCAATAATTAAAGGAAAAGCATAGGTATTGTCGAAAATTAGTGAAATATACTTTAATAAGTTTTTAATAAAGAGGTGAACAAATTGAGAGATAAAAATCTTTATTTCTCATTAGACGTGGGGACTCGTACTGTAGTAGGTACTGTTCTCGAAGAAAGAAATGAAAAATTTTATATATTAGCAGCTGAAATTGAAGAGCATAACACTCGCGC
>JAGXSK010000067.1 GCA_018333845.1 Clostridia bacterium
AGAAGCTAAAGAGCTAAGTAAAGAAATATTTGGCATGAAATTACGAGACTATACAGTAGACAAAGTTTTGGTAGAAGAGAAGTTAAATATTGCAAAGGAATACTACCTATCAGTTACCATTGATGCTGAAAAAGGCAGTCCTTTGATAATGGCCAGTACAGCCGGGGGAGTGGATATTGAGGAAGTTGCTAAAGAAACTCCTGAAAAGATAGTAATGGAAACAGTAGATATTTTTAAAGGATTGCTGCCATATCAGGCCCGGAGAATCAGTTACAAGATGGGGCTAGCAGGTAAAGAAGCTTTAGAAACTGCTGAAGTAATGCTTAAGGTGTATAATTTGTTCAGGAAGTATGATGCCGACCTGGTTGAGAT
This sequence comes from Clostridia bacterium, assembly GCA_018333845.1. Taxonomy (GTDB): domain Bacteria; phylum Bacillota; class DSM-16504; order Desulfitibacterales; family Desulfitibacteraceae; genus Desulfitibacter. The sequence continues at coordinate 373 of JAGXSK010000067.1, forward strand.
AAATCCTTTGATTGTAACAGGTGAGGGAACTATAATTGCAGCAGATTCAAAAGTCAATATCTATGATAATGCTTTATACCGCCAACCTAAATTTACAAAAGCCAGGGATCATTATGATAGTGAAATTGAGTACGAAGCATCACAGGTAGGCCTAGGCTATATTAAGCTTGATGGCTATATTGGACTTTGCTGTGCAGGTGCAGGTTTGACAATGATGACATTGGACCTTGTACATTATTATGGCGGAAAAGCTTCCAACTTCCTGGAATTTGGCGGTGCCCAGTACAGAAATGCATACAATGCATTGGATCTGGTGTTACGGGATCCAGAGGTTAAAGTTGTTCTAGTAAATGTTTTTGGACTTATTGCCAGGGCTGATGTTATTGCCCAGGGTCTTGCAGAAGCCATAAAGGCCTTGCAGCCAAAGGTTCCTATTGTAGTTTCATTAAGGGGAACTGGTGAAGAGGAAGGGCATAGAATCCTTAAAGAAGAAATAGGACTTACAGCTTTCTGGAGCGCGGAAGAAGCTGTTAAGGAAGCAATTAGGTTAGGGGGAAGCAACTAATGGCTATTCTATTATATTCGGATACTAAGGTAATTGTTCAGGGGATAACTGGTAAGGAAGGTATGTTCTGGACTGAACGCATGTTGGAAAACAAAACAAATATAGTAGCTGGTGTTACTCCTGGGAAAGAAGGACAGACAGCACTTGGTTTGCCAGTATATAATACAGTATCTGCCGCAGCCCATAAGCATGGAGCAGAGGCCTCAGTGGTATTTGTGCCCCCACGCTTAACCAAGGATGCAGCCTTTGAAGCTCTCGATGCAGGTCTAAAGCTGGTGGTTTTACTGGCAGATGGCGTACCTGTTCAGGACTGTATGGAAATTAGATCCTTTGCCAAGGAAAAAAATGCAGTTGTGTTAGGTCCCAATACTGCAGGTATGGCAACGCCCGGACAGGGCATGCTCGGCTTTGTGCCAGTTTGGTTGGAAGATGTATATAAGCCGGGTAAGATTGGATTTATTACTAAAAGCGGAAGTTTAACAAATGAAGTTGCATCCCATGTTGTAGCTGCAGGCTTTGGCATATCTAGTTCTGTAGGGCTAGGTGGAGACCCTGTTCCCTGTACAAGAACTGTTGAAGTATTGAAAATGTTTGAAGCAGATCCAGACACGGAAGGTGTTGTTATAGTGGGCGAAATTGGGGGCAGCATGGAGGAAGAGGCTGCTGAACTAGTGCAAGGTGGAGGCTTCACTAAACCTCTAGTTGCCTATATTGCTGGATGCTCTGCACCCCCTGGAAAAAGTATGGGTCATGCAGGTGCAATAGTTACAATGGGCAAGGGAACTTATCTAGGAAAAGCAAGGGCTATAACAGAGGCTGGAGGTCTTGTGGCCAAAAGACCATCAGAAGCTGGGGAATTGCTCAAGAAGAAATTTTTTGAGCATTACGGCAGAGAAAACTAATTATATTTTTAACACCTCAAGACAACATTATTAGATGAAATTCCTGTGCGCACAGGTTATAAACAATAAGCTTATTTTAAATTATTTAAAGAGAGGTGACTTTTAGTGATCGAACACTTATTGTACGGATTTAGTCATTTAGCAGATCCAATGTTGTTAATGCTTATTGTTGTATCTCTTGCCGGCGGCATAGTCATTGGAGCATTGCCGGGCTTTAGTCCAACGATGGGCGTTGCTCTCCTTGTTCCCTTTACCTTTGCAATGACTCCGGTAGAAGGGCTAACAGTTCTAGCAGGTGTATATACAGGGGCGGTTTATGGAGGATCTATCTCTGCCATACTGCTTAATATACCTGGAGCACCAGCGAATATTGCAACCCTATTTGACGGATACCCCATGGCCCAAAAGGGTGAAGGCAGAAAAGCCCTTTTGGCATCTGCAATAGCATCTGCCCATGGAGGATTTCTTAGTGCCATTGCCTTGCTGATTTTTGCCCCCTTACTGGCTGTGGTAGCGTTAAAATTTGGAGCAGCAGAGAAGTTCTGGGTGGCAGTTTTTGGTTTAGTTATTATTGCAAGTTTGGGTACTGGCAAGGAGCTCATTAAAGGGCTGGTCAGTGGTGGTTTTGGAGTATGGCTAGGTATGATTGGAACTTCACCAAGCACAGGAGAGCCAAGATTTACCTTTGGCATTATGGATTTATGGGGTGGAATTAACCTGATACCTGCCCTGGTAGGCTTCTTTGCATTTACCCAGGTCTTGATATACTTTGAAAATATTATGCAAAGCGGAGAAAGGCAAATAATCCAGGCACCAACCAAAAAGGGAGATATATGGGCACTGTATAAAGAAACGTGGTTAAAGTTTAAAAAACTGCAGTTATTTACAGGTATTCTTGGAACAATACTTGGCATCATACCTGGTGCCGGTGGTCAAGTAGGGGGTATAGTTGCCTATGATCAGGCAAAAAGGTTTTCAAAGAACCCGTCAGAATATGGTACAGGAAAGATTGAGGGTGTAATTGCTCCTGAGTGTGCCAATAATGCCACTGTTGGTGGTTCATTGATACCATTGCTTACCCTTGGTATTCCAGGAAGCCCAACTGCAGCAGTACTGCTAGGGGGGTTACTAATACATGGCTTGTGGCCGGGTCCCCTGCTTTTTTCAGTAAACGGTGAAATAACCTTTACTTTTATGGCAGCCTTCCTGTTATCACAAATAGCCCTGCTTTTTGTTGCAATTGTCATATTAAACTATGCAGCCCATATTTTGAAGGTTAAGGATTTTTATTTAGGTCCTTCTGTCATTGCATTGTGCTTGTTTGGCTCCTTTGCAGTGAATAATAACTTTTTCGATATTTACGTAATGCTGGTTCTTGGTATTATAGGATATTTCTTTTTGAAAATAGGTATATTGCCTGCACCGGCTGTCTTGGGACTAATACTTGGCCGCATAGCCGAAGAAAGCTTTATATTAGGAATGCGAACAGGCCTAGCCAAGGATGGAGTCTGGCACTATTTTTTCTCCCGACCCATATCATTAGGGGTAATAGCTATCATTTTGGCTGTAGTTGCTAGCACCATTTGGATGGAAAGAAATAGACTTAAAGCGGAGAAAATGGCCAGGGCTGTTAACGGTAAGGTTGATGAGGAGGTTAATAGGGCACCAAGGGGAATACTCTCTCAAGATGCCATACTGGGAATGGTGCTCCTTGCAATCTGCATATTAACCTGGCAGTTATATTTAACAAACCTTTCAAAAGAAGCAGCAATTTTCCCAACTGTAACCTTTGCTTTCCTGGGAATAGTAGCTGTTGTGCAGATAATATTTGCAACCTTTGTTTATAGCGATCCTCCTAAATGGATACCATGGAAGGTTATAGGAGAAGTATCTATAGCTACTGCCATAACTATTGTGCTTGCCAAGACTTTAGGCTTCTATACTGTAACATTTTTACTAATGGTCTATATAGGATATCGAATGGTAGTCTACAGCGGCAAAAGTGGAATCAAACATTTGCATAAATTGATCCTATTTGGAATAGGAGCTGTTTTAACGTTATATCTTGCCTTTGGATTGTTTTTATACTTACCTACACCAAGGGGAATACTATTCTAATTTGTTATCTCAGCAATAGAGCTTGTATAAGGGACACTAGGCTAAGCATGCCCAGAACTATAAGTAAAATTTATAACAGCCATAACAAACCAATATTTCTGCAAAAAACCAGTTAACAATGCCATTAAATTTTGTTAAGATATTCACAAGCTCTATTGTCCTTATATTTAAAAAGAAAGGGTGTGGGCTAGAAGAACGGGGATTTTTTATATAGGGAGCTTAAATTAAAGTTTTGTACAAAATGGATTCACGCTAGATAAACACAAAACATTGAGGAGGTTTGGTTCATGTTAAAAAGCAAGTCATCAAAAATTTTGGTTGGTATCCTTGTTTTACTGTTAAGTATTGCATTAATAGCTGGTTGCGGAGGCAGCAAACCTGAAGAGGGTTCAGCTGAGCAGCCAAAAAGAGAAGGATTTCCTGAAAGACCAGTACAGTTGATAGTATCCTATAGTGCAGGAGCTGCAACTGATGCCCAGGCTCGTCCCTTAATAAAATACTTCCAGCAGGAATTTGGACAGCCTCTAGTTATTGTTAACATTGCAGGTGCCGGTGGAACTACAGGTTGGAACCAGTTTGTACAGCAGGTTCCAGACGGATATCAAATGACTGTTTATAATTTGCCACACATTATAGCTAAATCAATGCTTGAAGACACATTATATTCATGGGAAGACTTTATCCCAGTTGTGCACTGGGGCTTTGACCCAGTAGCAATTGGTGTATTACCAGACAGTCCCTTTAACTCAATTCAAGATGTAGTTGACTATGCGAAAGCAAATCCTAAAGCTTTGACAGCTGGAACAGCTGGTTTGTTTGTTGGACAGCATTTGGCAATTCTACAATTACAACAAGAAGCAGGAATTGAGTTTACAACCCTACCCTTCCCAGGAGCAGCTGATGCTCAAGCAGCAATAATGGGCGGACAGATAGACTTAAACTTTGGGAACCTTTCAGACATGTACAGATTAGGGGACCAGATCAAGATATTAGGCGTGGCAGCACCAGAACGTCACGAGTTCATTCCTGATGTACCTACCCTTGTAGAACAGGGATATAATGTAATAATGAGTACAGACAGGGGAATTGCAGTACAAAAAGATACTCCACAAGAAGTTATTGACATTTTGGAAGAAGGCTTCATGAATATTATGAATAACCCTGAGTATCTAGCAGACATGGAAAAACTAGGAGCACCCATGGGTGTAATGAGTGGTGAGGAAGCAAAAGAATATATTGCTAACTATGCAAAGAAAGTGGAAGAAATTCTGCGTGCTGTTGGCGAAATTCAATAGTTCAGCGAATTAGCTTAACTGCAAAGTACTGCCAGTAACCAATTGGTTTGCTGGCAGTATTTTTTATAATATCAGGAAATATAAGTTCCACACTATTTGCAAGAAACAGCTTGCCTGTGACGTCTTTATTACAAGTACAAATGCTGTTACAATAGGTGATAGACTAATAAATACTAATGCCAGTGGGAACAGGATTGCAGCAATGATTTCTGGCCCCGGGTTTTCCCAATATTATAATAGTAATAATAGATGAAGACCTGGGATATTAGTAATTTAAGGAGATATTGTCATGGCATTTATTTTTATTTTTTTAGATGGAGTAGGCCTTGGAAGAGAGGACGAAAACAATCCCTTTTATTCAAGCTCGACTCCAGCTATTGCAAAAATTTTAGATGGAAACAAGCTAACCATGGGATCTGCTGATAAGGAATATATAAATGCCAGTTTATTAAGCTTGGATGCTTGTTTGGGTGTCCAGGGAATTCCCCAAAGTGCAACTGGTCAAACATCCCTTTTTACAGGTACAAATGCCTCAAAAATCCTTGGCTATCACCTTAATGCATATCCTAATGAACAGTTAAGAGATGTTTTAGCTGAAAGGGGTGTATTTAGCCAATTAAAAAGAAATAAGCATACGTGCACCTTCGCTAATGCATATAGACCTGGAAGACTTAAAGAATTATTTGCTGGAGGTGTTAAACACTACTCATGTTCTACCCTAATTACCTATTATGCAGGATTAGAATTTCGCTCATTGAAAGATCTGGAGCGTGGAAATGCCGTGTATATGGATATAATCAATGACCATTTAAGGGAATTGGGCTATGATGTTAAATTAATTACCCCAGGGGCTGCAGCCAGAAACTTAATTAACATAGCCAGGGAATTTTCCTTTACTTTATATGAAAGCTTTCTATCAGATATTATTGGACACAAGGGTGATAACCATAAAGCAGAAGAAATTGTCAAAAGGATAGATGCTTTTTTAGGTTCAATTATAGACAATATGAATCAGGAAAGGGATTTGCTGCTGGTTACAAGTGATCATGGGAATTTAGAAAATAGTGCTGTAAAGGTTCATACTAAAAATCCAGTACCTGCTCTAGTGATAGGCAAAAACAGAAAAAGGTTTGTTGACATATTGGTGTCTAAAAAAGACATAACAGGGGTTGTACCCGCAATTCTTGAAATAATTGAAGCAACGAAGAATTAGATGTGGATTTTGTAAAGACCTCAACGGGCTTTGCAAACATAGGTGCAACCCTTGAGCATGGGCTTTTCTTTTTACACTGGTGCTTGCAGGAATTTTTTAAATTAACTCGAAATGTTATATGAAAACTGTTATTTAATTCACATACTAGCTCCTTGGGAGGCATCAATGATGGCTTTAGTAAGGGACTTCATGGAAAAGAGTTTTGAGACGTTAGCTCCAAAGAATACACTGCTTTGGGCTTTGAAGCTGCTTAGAACGAAGCGGATAAGATACATTCCAGTTGTAGAAAATGATATTTTTGTAGGTCTTATTTCTGAAAGAGACTTGAGAGATGTACTTCCTTCAATTGTTGAAGGGTGCGATATGGAATTTTTGAATTTAACTTGTGTTCAATCAGTCATGCAGGATCAGGTTATTTCAGTTACAGAA
>JAGXSK010000068.1 GCA_018333845.1 Clostridia bacterium
CCCAGCTCATCAACAAGACCCAGCTCCTTTGCCTGGTTGCCTGTATAGATTCTGCCATCCGCCAGTTCCTTGACCCTTTCTGCGGGCATATTTCTTCCCTCTGCAACGGTTTCAATAAACTGCTGGTATATGTCATCCACCATGGCCTGCAGGATTTCTTTTTCTTCTGGCCGCAGGGGTCTGTTGGTGGCCCCCATGTCTTTATATTCTCCACTCTTTATGTAGTTATATTCTATTCCCAGTTTTTCATATAATTCTTCGAAATTGGCCACCTGCATGTAGACACCAAGACTTCCCGTAATAGTTCCAGGGTTTGCTACAATGACATCTGCAAGGGCTGCCAGATAATAGCCTGCAGATGCAGAAACATCTGCCATGGATGCTACAATGGGCTTGCCAGTTTCCTTCAAACGTATAATCTCTGCAGCGATCTCTTGAGAAGCAGGCACACTACCCCCTGGGGTGTTAAAACGCAGCACTACTGCACCTACTGTGGGGTCACTGGCTGCCTTTCTCAAGTGGTCCATGACTGTCATGGAACCGGCAATTGTTCCTGAAAGAAAATCACTGCCTGAACGTCCGCCCATTATGATCCCTTCAATAAATACTACTGCTATCTCATTGCCCTTTTCTGTGGAGCTTACCCCCTGACCAGGGCTATCCAATAAAAAGGAAGCTGCAAGAACAACAAGCAGTATTGTGACTACAATTCCCACCAAAACATTTTTACGCATCACATTTCCCCTTTCTCTAGAAGGTTAATTTCTTTTTCAGCATAAACAACTTTGTATGGCTGACCATCCTTTAGATATACCCTTGGAAGGTGCTGGGGCGTGTTGATTCTCCTTAAAGATAAAGAAACAACATCATTTTCTTTAATATTGCTGCCTGTAAAGTCAACCATTGTCAGCTGCATTCCAATCCTACCTACTACAGGATAGAATTTAGTTTTAAATTGCACCCCTAGTGCCTGTGGGCCTTTACCGCAGTAGGCCAACAGCTCTTTTGCAACAATTTTCACCAGGTCCATAAAACCCCTGGGCTTTATTTTTGGAGATACATTAAACCCATCAGCAAATCCCACCGGCACAACTCCAATAAGGCTTTTCTCCCTGGTTATATATTCACTCCCATAACCAATGGGCCAATTGGCAGGTAAATTTCTCAAGTTGATTATTTTCGCCTTTGCCGCCCAGGGGTCTATTATGCCATCAACCCTGACCCCCATGGGAACCTGTCCATAAAGGAGTGTACCTATCCTAACCATATCCAGACGCATGTGGGGATAATTTATAACCCCCGTGCTGCTAACTATATGCTGGATTGGAATGTCTATTCCCTTTGATTGAAAAAGCTTGACTCCTTCTTTAAAGGCTGCAAACTGCTTTTCAGAAAAGTTTTTGTCAGAGCCGGCCCTGGCCAGATGGGTATATATGCCTTCAACCTCTACATTTGCACAGTTTGAGAGTTCCTCTAAGAAAAGTGGTATATCAGTGAGCCACAGGCCTGTTCTTCCCATGCCTGTCTCCAGCTTAATGTGTATTTTTACTTTTTCCTGCCTGGCTGCTGCTGTCTGCTGCAGCCCTTGAAGCTGGGCAATGCTGCTTATTGAAGGAATAAGCTTGTAGTCTAGTGCCAATGAAAACTGTTCTTCTACAAGGGGTGCAAACAAAACAACAGGGGAAGCAATTCCCCCATTTCTAAGATTTATAGCCTCCAGCAAATTGGTCACACCAAAGCAATTTATACCTGCTTCCTGGAGAATACGAGCAGCCTCATTTTGTCCAAGACCATAGGCATTAGCTTTTACTACTGCTAATATTTTTGTATCCCCTACTATTTCTCTTATCCTTGTAAGATTATTTAAAAGGGCATCCTTATTAACTTCTATCCAGGCATTTATTTCCTTTGGAAGGTCATAGTTGTACATCTTATTTACTCCTTAATCTTTTCTTTAATGCACTGAGTTTTTTAATATTCTTGCTGTAAAGTGGTTCACCCACCAGCCATAGCTTATAGTAAAAGGGAGAGAAAATTAGATCATATTCTCCTATGAACTCTGTATACTCCGCATTAAATCCCTTCTTAAACCGATAAAGCCCATAAATTGGGCTGTCCTCTGACAGATTGCCAGGAACTCCCCTGAAGTCATACAGGGTACATCCCCTGCTCTTGGCCCACTTGATCATGGTCCACTGGAGCAGGTAGTTGGGCATCTTATTTCTGTGTTCATTGGCAGAAGCTCCATAAATGTACCATGCCTTGTCCCCCATGATAAAGGCCAGGGTTCCAGCAATTGGCTCTCCCTGATAGTATGCCATGAACAGCCTGGCCAGGTTGTTCTGCACCAGCTGCTCCCACATAATGTCAAAGTACTCATAAGAACGTATTAAGAACCTGTCACGCTCTGCTGTAACCACCAGTATTTTATAGAAGTCAGGCAGATCTTCCTTTGCACAGTTTTCTTTAATTTCTACTCCCTTTTTGTCTGCCAGGCGTATATTATAGCGTGTTTTTTGATAAAAGTTTGCCATGAGCTCGTCTTCAGATGGTTTTATGTCCAATCTAAAGACAAATTTTGGCTGCAGTCCTTCAAAGCTTCCTCCCTTTTCAGCAGATACAAAGCCGGCCGTCTTTAAAAGTCCTCCAAAATCGTCATTAGTGGCTGGAATATCAGGATCAATTTTTAAAAATATGACTTTTTCTTTAAGGGCAAGGCTTTTAACCTGGTCCATAAGGAAAAGGAAAAGGGAGTGGTTTTTTATATCCAATACTGGACCTCTAGGAGCATAGAAAATTCCCTTTTTGATTCCTGGTATAGCTCTTTTTAGCAGGCTTATTGCAGCTACTATTGCTCCTTCCTCTTCCACAACAAGTCTAAAAGGCTTCCATCCAGTAAGAGCCTTCACCTGACCCCATTCATAGGATTGGAGTATATGCCCTTTAGGACAATTGGCTACAAACTGGTTGAATATGTGTTTTTCATCTTCCTTAATTAATCTAGCTGTCCAGGCCACAGTTTTCCTCCTCTAAGCATCCTCTTTTATATACATCCCTTTTCTTCTATATCTTGAAACTGCTGCATTTTTGCTGTTTTATTGTACTCTAATGCTGCCCCGATAAAATCTCTAAACAAGGGATGGGGTCTGTTAGGACGAGACTTAAACTCAGGGTGGAACTGGGTAGCAACAAACCATGGATGATCCCTGACCTCAATAATCTCTACAAGTCTATCATCAGGAGACGTTCCACTAAACACAAGGCCTTTAGCCAGGAAATCCTGCTTGAAGGCATTATTAAACTCATAGCGATGCCTGTGTCTTTCATAGACAAGCTCATCTTGATAGGCTTTCCAGGCCTCGCTTCCTTCAAGAAGCTTGCAGGGAAACAGCCCCAAACGCATTGTTCCCCCCTTGTCCTCTATTTCCCTTTGCTCAGGGAGAAGGTCAATTACAGGATGTGTGGTTTCAGGGACAAATTCAGAACTGTTGGCAAGGGCATAACCAAGAACATTCCTTGCATACTCAATTACTGAAAGCTGCATTCCCAGGCAAATCCCCAGGAAGGGTATTCTATTTTCTCTTGCATATTTAATGGCATCCATCTTGCCCTCAACTGCCCTGTCACCAAATCCGCCAGGTACCAGAATCCCATCTGCGCCTTTAAGGAGTTCATGAACATTGCCTGGATTCACGTCACCGGCGTATATCCATTCTATATCAACCCTTGTTAAATGGTGGATTCCTGCATGACAAAGGGCTTCTGCAACACTTAAATAGGCATCCTGCAGTTCCACGTATTTTCCTACTAATGCTATTTTTACCCTGTGCCGAGGATTTTTAGCCTTGCTGACAATTTCTATCCATTCTGTTAATTCTGTTGGACCGCACTTTATATTTAGCTTTTCAACCACAATATCATCAAATCCCTGCTGTTCCAGAAGCAGGGGAACCTCATATATTGATTCGGCGTCTGTTGCCTGGATAACTGCCTCAGGGGAAACATCACAAAACAAGGCAATCTTGTCCTCAATTTCCTTGCTCAAGGGTCTGCAGGCACGGCAGACTATAACATCTGGTTGAATTCCCAGACTCCTTAATTCCTTAACACTGTGCTGGGTTGGTTTGGTTTTTGCCTCACCGGCAGCATCCAGGAAGGGAACAAGGGTTACATGTACATAGAGGACATTTTCTCTGCCAACATCACTTCGTATCTGGCGAATGGCTTCTAAAAAGGGCAGGGATTCAATGTCTCCCACTGTACCGCCTATTTCAGTAATTACCACGTCAAAGGACCCCTCCCTGGCTACTCTTAGTATCCTGTCCTTGATTTCATTGGTTATGTGGGGTATTACCTGCACCGTTCCTCCCAGATATTCCCCCTTTCGTTCCTTGCTGATAACTGACCAGTATATCTTGCCTGTTGTTACATTGCTGCTCTTGCTCAGGTTTATATCAACATACCTTTCATAATGACCCAGGTCCAGATCTGTTTCCCCGCCATCATCAGTTACAAAAACCTCTCCATGCTGATAGGGACTCATGGTACCAGGGTCAATGTTGATATAGGGGTCAAATTTTTGCAGTGCAACCTTCAAGCCCCTGCTTTTTAACAGTCTGCCCAGGGATGCTGCCGTTATGCCTTTGCCCAGGGATGAAGTAACTCCGCCAGTTACGAAAATATATTTTGTCATGATCTATCCTCCTACATTCGTTCAGGTGCTTTAATGCCAATGAGATAAAGCACATTTCTCAAGGTTATTCTTACTGCATTTACCAGGGCAAGTCTGGCCTGCTCCAGTTCTTTATCATCATTTAACACCCTGCACTGGGTATAGAAGCTGTGAAAGCTGCCTGCCAGCTCATGGGCATACTTTGTTAGTCTATGGGGTTCTAGTGCTTTGGCTGCCCCTACTATAATTTCTGGAAGCTCCACTATTTTGCGTATCAGATCAAGCTCCACTTCCTCCGTTAATAGCCTGTAATCTACTTTATCTGCAGTCTTCAATTGGATTTTGCCCTCCTGGGCCTGCCTTAAAATACTGCAGATACGGGCATGGGCATATTGGACATAATATACAGGGTTTTCCTGGGATTGGGATTTGGCAAGGTCAAGGTCAAAGTCCAGGTGACTGTCAGCACTTCTCATTACAAAAAAGTATCTAGCCGCATCTGCCCCCACCTCTTCAACAAGCTCCTGGAGGGTAATGTACTGACCTGATCTCTTGGACATTCTGACAATTTCTCCGCCTCTTAAAAGCCTTACAAGCTGCATGATAATTACATGGAGCTGGTCTGGATTGTAGCCTAAAGCTTCCATTGCTCCCTTCATTCTGTTTACATGGCCGTGGTGATCTGCACCCCAAACATTAATGACCCAATCAAATCCCCTTTCAAACTTGTTTTTGTGATATGCAATGTCTGCTGCAAAGTAGGTTGGGATGCCATTGGAGCGGACTAAAACCTCATCCTTTTCGTCTCCAAATCTGGTACTTTCAAACCAGAGGGCCCCGTCCTTCTCATATATATATCCCCTATCCTTGAGCTCTGAAATGGTTTTTTCCAATTCACCTGAATCATGAAGTGACTGCTCACTAAACCAGACATCGTACTTAACCCCAAAGCTTTCCAGAACCTCTCTTATGTGGCTCAGCTTTTCATCTAAAGCAAACTCTATCAGTCTTTCCCTGCGCAAGTCTTCAGCAGTGTCCGCATATTTTTTGCCATACTTTGCTATGAACTTGTCCACTGTGTCTTTAAGATCTTCTCCATG
>JAGXSK010000069.1 GCA_018333845.1 Clostridia bacterium
TTGCTGACTCTTAGTTCCTCCTGGGCTGCATTTAAGAATCGGTTGGTTTCAGCCACTACAACCCCACTTAATCCTAATAAGCCAATCAAGTTGGGAACAGCCATCAAGCCGTTCATTACATCAGCGAATGTCCAGACAAAATCTAGTTTGGCCACGGCACCGACAAAAACAGCCAGAACAAAGATATAACGATAATATGGCACCGCTTCTTCTCCCAGCAAGTATTCCAGACACTTTTCTCCATAGTAACACCAGCCCAATATAGTAGAATAGGCAAATAAAATTATGCTAAGGGCCACAATCAGACCGCCTGCCACGGGCAACCCTTGGTTAAAGGCGGCAGTAGTTAAAGCAGCGCCTGTTTCACCAGTGGCAAGGGCACCAGTAGTTAAAATTGCCAGGGCAGTAACAGAACAGACCACAAGAGTATCAATGAAGGTCTGGGTCATACTAACCAGGGCCTGGCGTCCAGGATAATCAGTTTTAGCTGCGGCTGCAGCAATGGGCGCACTGCCTAAACCGGCTTCATTGGAGAAAACTCCCCTGGCTACACCATATCTGATTGCTGCCCCCACAGCACCACCGGTAGCAGCAGTTCCAGAGAATGCTGAACTAAAAATGGCAGCAAATGCACCTGGAACAGCAGAAGCATTTATGATGATAACTATTAATCCACTTAAAAAGTAAAAGGCTGCCATGAAAGGTACCAGGTAACTGGTAACCCTGCCAATTTTTTTAATTCCACCCAGAATAACCAGGGCAGTGAAAACAACTAAAATAATGCCGGTAACATAAGAAGGAATTTTAAAAGTAGTCTCTACTGCTGCAGCTACTGAATTGGACTGGACCATGTTGCCGATACCAAAAGCAGCAATGGAACCAAATATGGCAAACAGAACTCCCAGCCATTTCAAGCCAAGACCTTTTTCAATATAATACATTGGACCACCGGACATCTCACCCTTTTTATCAACTGTCCGGTACTTCACAGCCAGAACAGCCTCTGCATACTTGGTGGCCATCCCCACCAGACCCGTCATCCACATCCAGAAAACCGCTCCAGGACCTCCCAGGAAAATGGCCGTGGCCACTCCGGCTATATTACCGGTACCAATAGTTGCTGCCAGGGCAGTAGTCAAAGCCTGAAAGTGGCTGATGTCACCTTCACTTTTCTCATCTTTGGTAAAGATCAACTTGTGAGCGTAAACCAGTTTGGTAAATTGCAAACCACGCAACCTGAATGTTAAAAAAATACCAGTACCTACCAACAAGATCAACATGGGTGGACCCCAGACCAGATCACCAAGGGCATTCAAAAAATCCAACCTGAATCACTCTCCTTTTTTATTTTTAACAGAATTAGTTTATAACCAATTCACCTCCTTCCTTGGAATATTTTTAATTTTTAAAAAATTTCTTTCGGTGCTTTATATTCATAACCCTGCTATCACCTTCCCCCTCAGGTAAATATATTATTTTCAGGTAAACATTTGTTCTATATCATCTTGTATGAAATCTCCTTCTTTTTAAACTTTATTATCATTATACCAAATGTTATTCTCTTAAAAAAAATCAAATTTTAAAGAAAAAAAACAGGCTTTTGCCTGTCTTAACTCATAAATTTAATTCCTTTTTTATCAGCAAGTTCTGTTAGAACCTTTACAGTTTCATCACCCAGCACAATGCCCTTTTCCTTACTTTCCAGATATCGTTTCTCCTCAATCTCACCAGGAACAAGAATAGCTTCGTTACCTGCAGCCTTTTTAGAAGCCTTTATCTGTCCAACATAATCTCTTAATCTGTCTATAAACTCATCTATTGGCATGAACTTTTGGATATCAATGGCCATTATGAAATGTCCCATGTTTAACGGCTTGCTGTGGTCTGGCGGAACAAAGGAGCCAACATCCTTGCCATAGGCAGCACCACTTAATACCCCAGCCAGCACATCAAACATGAATGCCAGGGCATATCCCTTATGCTGGGCCAATGGCAGTACTGCTCCCTTTAGTGCTTCCGCTGCATTGGTTGTTGCTCTGCCTTCTCCATCCACCGCCCAATCCATGGGAATTTCCCTGCCATCTCTTGCCGCCAGGATAATATTGCCCCTGGCAGTTACACTAAGGGCCATATCCAATACACAGGGAAATTCTCCCCTTGGAACTGCTATGGAAATAGGATTGTTGCCCAGGACTGCCTCGGCACCTCCCCAAGGTGCCATGATCGGACTGGTATTAGTAATTGCCAGGCCAACCATACCTTCTGCTGCAGCCTTTTTTGTAGTAATACTTAATGTGCCCATGTGGGAGCTGTTGCGTACACTTACTATCCCTACCCCTATTTCCCTAGCCTTTTTCACAGCTTCTTTCATGGCAAAGTCAGCCACAACAGATCCCAGGGCTCTGTCTCCATCAATTAAAGTTACTGCCGCAAAATCCGAGACAATTTTAAACTGCGGTTTGGGATTAATAGTACCATTTTCCATATGCTCAACATAAAAGTTGAGTCTGGATATCCCATGGGTCTTAACACCAAGGAGATCTGATTCTGCCAGAGCTGAGGACATTATATCTGCCTGCTCCTCAGGCACGCCAGTTTCTAACAGTACCTTTTTACAAAAGTCATTTAAGAATTCTGCCTTAAATGAATTCATAAACTCACCTTTTTCCTTGTTTTATTTTTTGTCTTTCTCGTTTATAGTGTCAGTAATTATGTCTGCACATCTTACTTGATTAAAGATACCACAATAGCAGAAATTTGCCAACTCTAGGGCTGTTTTGGGAGCCCTTTTTTGATACAGTTAATGTTTGCAAATTGTCAAGAAATTCATCCATGGTCAAACCATCCTGCAGGAACGGCCATGTTTTTTTTGCCTGCAGGTTTGCATCAATGAGTTTGCCGCTTTTTTCGAAGATAAGTATCATGTCGTCAAGCTCCTGCATGAAATTATCTAGTGACACGGGCGAAAGCTCCACAAATATGCTGTGTCTTGCTAATATTAAAAATATACTGAAAACTCCAAAATCAAGCACTGGCAGATAATCTGCCAATACACCAGAATTGTTGTTCCATAGAGACAAAACACACATAATATGTATGAGAAAAACCAGGCCAAACATGCCGTACTGCTTAAGATTACATCCTCTACGGTACATGCTGAAGGAAATACCTAATAGCGGGACAGTGACAAACAGGGCAATAAACCGCTGTAATGTCAGGTATAAGCCCTGCAGCTCAAGTGATGGAGAAACAAGTGCCATAAAACCCATAACCGGCAGACATAGAAGACCAAGCAATGTAGTGATAATCAGCCACAATAAAAACCCCTTGCCAACTTTAACAACTCCATAGGCACATAAAAATGCTGCAAAGATGATGCAAGCAATTGTGGCTGCAATCAGAGGCATGGCATAATAGGAATAGGCAGCATAATAGTCTAACATTTTCTCCTCCTCCAAGCACACGTAAATATCCCACTTTTAAAAATCAAGCCTCTTCAATTCTTCTCTAAGCTCTAAAGGTATGGAAGCAATTTTTGTATTTTTGCCGTTGATTGAGGCCTTTCCTACAAAGACAAGACATAATGACCATAAAAAGCCCAGTTCAGATCCTGGCAGTTCTTCATTCCAAAAATAGCCGTCTCCATCAGTGGAACTAAACTTTTTAGTTATTGGGCCAATGGTACTCCAACCGCCCTTGTCTAGAAGATACTTTAATAATTCTTTTTCCTCCTGCTCCAGGTCCTTTATAATAGCTTTCAAATTATTTGTATCTAAAAGAAATTCAGCTAGAGCTTTTTCCCTGTCTTTTCTTTTACGATAATTGGGGAGTTCATAATATTCACATGCACCTTCAAGCCAAATGGCCGGCATATTTTTCATGCACCTAGCTAAACCTGCATCTACTGGAAGTGTCTTAGCTTCTATTTCCCTTCTTTTTTTCTCCTCATATTGTTCCATAACATAGTCTTGTTCTGAAAAAAAACTTTCTGCAAATTCTTCGAGGTTGTCCTTTTTTAATATGAGTTCCAAAGTTTTTATTTGTTCTTTAAAATCAGCATGAAGATGTCTAGAATCAATTTTGTTTAATTCTTCAAGGGCCTCTTCATCCATACCCATTGCCTGATAGCTTAGTGCCTTGCTAAATAATACAACAGGGTGATTGGGGTAGGCATTATCTATGGCTTCTAGAGTTTGCAGACTGTGTTCATAGTCAGCTAATTGAAAATGCAGTTGGCTTAAATAAAGTAAAACATCTGGGGACGCCTTGCCTTTTGAAACTGCATTATTCAACAGCCCTACTGCCTCTTCTGCCTTACCCTGGTTAGATAATTTTGTTGCCTTCTCAAGGGCTTCAGCTAATTCTTCAGTATTTTCATCAACCATTTCAATTTCACTAATTTTAATATATTGTATTTTGCCATCAACCTTTACAGGAATATTTTCATTATATTGATATAGACCTAGTTCAACCAAGGCTTTTGCAGCCGCATATTTTACATCAAGGGATACTGTTGCATCCTCAAGGAGTTCTTTTCCAAGTTCCAGTCCCCAGTCTTCTCCATATAAAATAAGTGCAATAGCCGCCTTACTTACAACTTCTGCAGATTGATCTG
>JAGXSK010000070.1 GCA_018333845.1 Clostridia bacterium
ATGCTGCCGAGAGCAGGGCAGACGTGGAGCATAACCTTAAAGAATATGGCCTCAGGGTAATTGAAAGGTTAAACAAGCATGGACTTCTAGGCCCAAAGACCATGGCATCCCACTGTGTCCATATTAATGAAAGGGAAATGGAACTCCTTGCCGAAACAAAAACAAATGTTGCCCATAACCCCCAATCAAATATGAATAACGCAGTAGGCTGTGCCGATGTTATTAAAATGGTGGAAATGGGAGTTATGGTGGGTATGGGTACTGATGGAATGACCTCCGACATGATAGAGGGTATGAAGGCAGCCCATATACTTCATAAATTCAACAGGAATGACCCCAGGGTAGGGTGGATGGAAGTCCCCGCCATGCAGTTTATAAATAATCCAAGGATAATGGCCAATTACTTCTCGCTGCCCATGGGCGAACTAAGGGAAGGCAATGCAGCTGATGTAATAGTAATTGACTACGATCCCCCTACTCCCTTAACAGTAGATAATTACTACGGTCATATGGTCTTTGGAATGACAGGACGGATGGTTGACACCACCATAGTGGCAGGTAAAGTTCTAATGAGGAAGAAGGAACTGGTGGGTATTGATGAGGCAGAGATTAATGCCAAATCAAGAGAGCTGGCAGTTAAAATGTGGGAAAGATTCTAAAAAGCAGGAATCAGAATACAGCAGTCAGAATTCAGGAACAAGAAGTTAGATCAAGAGGAGGTAGTGAGCATGGGCGACAAAATGAGAGAAATACCCTTCAGGAAGCTTATTAGATGGATATTTGAAGAATATGCAAGGGAAGGCTCCATCTTTGGAATACCCAAGGAAAAGTTTTTCCAAAAGGAAAGCAGCAAGAAAATAGACCTGTTTGGTGATAACCTTGACACACCCATTGGCCCTGCAGCAGGTCCAAATACACAGCTTGCCCAAAATATTGCAGCATCCTATCTTTGCGGCGGCAGATTTATAGAGCTTAAAACCGTTCAGATTTTGGATGCCTTGGAGTTTCCTAAACCATGTATCCATGCAGGGGATGAATGCTACAATACTGAATGGTCCACAGAGCTGACAATTGAAGGAGCTTTTAATGAATATGTGAAGGCATGGTTTTTGCTTTACATTATCCAAAGGGAAATATTTAATATAGACAAGCGCACCTTCATGTTCAACATGAGTGTGGGCTATGACCTGGAAGGCATTAAATCTGAAAAGGTTAATGGATTTATTGAAGGGCTAAAGGATGCTTCCAATACAGAAATTTTCAAGGAATGCAAGCAAATCCTTAAAGAGGAACTAAAATACTTCAAAAATGCAGATGAGAAATATATTGACAGTATTTCACCAAATATCTGCAGTTCCATTACCCTTTCAACCCTTCATGGGTGTCCGCCTGCAGAGATTGAGAAGATATGCAGATATCTAATATCAGAAAAGCAGCTGCACACCTTTGTAAAAATGAATCCAACCCTGCTGGGGTATGAGTATGTGAAGAATACCCTTCATAAAATGGGTTATCACTATATTGAGCTTAAGGAAGAATCCTTTACCCATGATCTCCAGTATGATGATGGAGTTGCCATGTTGAAAAGACTCAAGGAATATGCTGCAGAAAATAACAGGGAATTTGGTGTAAAGCTCTCCAATACCCTGCCGGTTAAGATAACTAGAGGTGAACTCCCTGGAGAAGAAATGTACATGTCAGGAAAATCCCTTTTTGCCCTGACCATAAACCTTGCCTACAGGCTTGCCAGTGAATTTCAAGGTGACCTTAAAATTTCCTATTCAGGTGGTGCAGATTACTTTAATATTGTGCGTATCTTTGATACGGGCATCCAGCCTATTACAGTAGCCACCACCATTTTAAAGCCCGGGGGCTATTACAGGTTAAAGCAGATGGCTGATGAGCTGGAAGGGCATCTGACCAGGAGTTTTAAGGCCATAGATGTTACAAAGCTTAAAAAACTGGCTGGGGATGCACTGGAGGATGCCAATTACGCCAAGGAAAGAAAGATCGGTGAAAGCCGTAAAATAGACAGGAAGCTGCCCCTTACTGACTGTTTTGTGGCTCCCTGTACAGTGGGATGTCCCATTGAGCAGGATGTTCCAGAGTATACCAGACTTGTTGGTGAGGGCAGGCATGACGAGGCTTTTGAGTTAATTATTTCCAAAAACCCCTTGCCCTTTGTCACAGGTACCATATGCAATCATAACTGCATGACCAAGTGTACCCGTCTGGACTATGACAGGGCTGTGCATATCCGTGATCTGAAAAAGGAGGCAGCGGAGAAGGGCTACAGGGCTTACATGGAAAGGTTGGCTGGCAGGGCAGTTGACAGCAAATACAAGGTGCATGCAAGGGCAGCCATTATTGGAGCTGGACCCTCAGGCCTGGCAGCTGCTTATTTCCTGGCAAAGGCAGGAATGGATGTTACTGTTTTTGATAAGAGGGATAAACCAGGGGGCACTGTAGAACATGTGATCCCTGAGTTCAGGATTGCCAGGGAGGATATCAACCACGACATTGAACTGATAAAGAAAATGGGAGTAAAGTTTAGACTAGGCGTTGATGAAAACTTCTCCATTGAAGACTTAAAAGCCCAGGGCTATGAGTACATCTATCTAGCCATTGGTGCAGCCAGATCAAACCTGGCAGATATCCAGGGTGATAATGAAAAAGTAATGAGTGCCATTGGCTTTCTAGAGGATTTTAACAAGAAAAAGCAAGGGTTAAACATTGGCAAAAACATTGCCGTTATAGGTGGGGGCAATACTGCCATGGACGCAGCCAGGGCAGCCACCAGGGTAAAGGGTGTTGAAAAGGTATATATTGTGTACCGCAGAACAAGAGAACACATGCCTGCAGACAGGGAAGAGCTCCTTGCTGCCCTTGAGGATGGAGTAATCTTCAAGGAACTGCTGGCACCCATAGCCTTGAAGGATGGAAGGCTTAAATGTGAGGTAATGGAACTTGGTGAACCAGATGCATCTGGCAGAAGAAAGCCTGTTGCTGCTGGCAGGACAACTGAACTGGAAATTGATACTGTCCTATCGGCCACTGGGGAAAGGGTAGACCTGGATATTCTTAAAAAGCAGGGCTTGGAAATAGATGAAAAGGGCAATATCAAGGTTAACCCGGCTACCAATGAGACAAATATTGACAAGGTATTTATTGGTGGAGATGCACTGACAGGACCATCAACAGTTGTAGAGGCAATGGCCCAGGGCAAAAAGGTTGCCCGCCAGATTATCATCCGTGAACAGCTTGAAGAAGGCAAGGATATGGTTGCTGATATAGTCTTTGAACATGAAAAAAGGTATCCAGAAATAATTGAACGCAGGGGCATTCTTAAAGGCAGACCTGAGGAAAGACAAGGTGAAGCAGACAGGTGCTTGGAGTGCAGCTACATCTGTAATGTATGTGCCGAGGTTTGCCCAAATAGAGCCAATGTAGCTGTTAAGCTTGAGCATGACAGTCTTAAATCATTCAATCAAGTGGTTCATATTGACGGCATGTGCAATGAATGCGGCAACTGTGCAATTTTCTGCCCATATGAGGGAGCTCCCTATAAGGAAAAGTTTACCCTTTATTGGAATGAAGGGGATTTCAATGACAGTGAAAATGACGGCTTTTATCTGGTAGAGGAAGGAAAAGAAACAACCTTTAGGGTCAGGTTAGATGGCAGGGTGTCTATTGTAACATTTGATGAAAAGGGAAGAGCTGCTTCAGACCTGGATCCATCAATTCTAACCCTTATATGGGAGATGTTTAACAAGTTCAAGTACATGTTTTAAATTTTACCTTATGATAGAATAAAAAGAACCCTGCATGTAAGTATATATATGCGGGGTTCTTTTGCTAACCAGATATTAAACATTCACTAGACAGTCAAAGTTTGGTATTATAGATTTAAAACTAACCTTTCTATCAAGTAAATACTATATAAATAGTGAGGAGCAAGTATATGAAAATGGAGAAAAAGAGACGGCTGCCCACTACTGAAGTTTTAATGGAAATTGACCGTAACTCGTATGAACCTGCCTATATGCAGCTGGTAAATTTAATCAAGCAGCAGATTGCCATGGGAATGTTCCGCCCTGGTGATCAACTGCCTTCTGAATCCCAGCTGTGCAGCAGATACCATATCAGTCCCATGACAGTCAGGAGAGCCATTAACATTCTTATAGATCAAAAAATTGCAACAGCCTCCCAGGGCAAGGGGACCTTTGTAACATCCATCAAGCTGGGCTCAGCTGCCTTTCATTTAAAGGAATTGCAGGACTTTTTCATGGACAAGAACACAACTGTTAAGATTTTAGAGGTGCGTATTGTACCTGCTAATAAACGTACTGGAAAAAAGCTTGGTGTAAAGTCTGGTGAAGCTATAATCTATATCAGGCGTTTGCTTCTTCAAGGTGAAGAACCCTTTTTCTATCATAAAGAATATCTAATATATGATCCAGCAAGGCCCATTGTAGAATCTGAGCTGGAAGTAACATCATTAAGAGGGTTATTTAATGGAACTGGATCCTCTGAATTCAAAAAGGGAGATTTAAACATTGAAGCAACTGTTATTACCAGGGAAGAGACTCAAGTGCTTAAAACCCAAGAAGGTCTTCCTGCTTTTAGAATCGAACATATTTTTTATGATTTTGCAGAAAACCCCGTAAGCTGGGGATGGTTTATTTGCAGGGGAGATAAATTGAGATTTACCACAACTGTTGGAATTCAAGAAACATTTTAAAGTTTTTGGAGGTAGTAGGATCATGAAGTATATATCATCAAGAGAGCAATTAATAAATAGTATTGGAGATCTGCAAGAGGATACCGTACGTGACATGGTTCAAAAAAGAATAGCAGCTGGAGATGACCCTTTGCATATTATTGACGATTGCCAGCGAGGAATGAGGCTGGTTGGAGAACGTTATGAGCAGGGTAAATATTACATAGCAGGTTTAATTATGGCTGGAGAAATATTTCGTCAGGTTACGGAAATTTTACAACCTGTTCTTAAAGACCAATCAGTAGCAGAAATAAAAGGCTCTGTACTTCTTGGCACTGTTGAAGGGGACATCCATGACCTGGGTAAAAATATCTTAAGCATTCTCCTTACATGTCATGGCTTTAAGGTACAGGACCTGGGAGTAGATGTACCACCATGGAAGTTTATTGAAAAAGTTAAAGAATTGCACCCTGATATTGTTGGGTTGTCAGGACTGTTGACACATTCCTATTCAAAGATGAAACAGACAATAGAGCTTGTAAAAAATGAAGCAAAGCCTTTATCCCTAAACATCCCAGTTATCATTGGTGGGAGCCAGATTAATGAACAGGTTGCCCGTATGGTTGGGACAAAATTCTGGTGTAATGATGCTGTTGAAGGCGTACGTATCTGCTTGAGTTTAATAAATGAAATAAAATAGAAAAATTGGAAACAAAATTTTTTGGCAATTGACAACTTCTATATATAACTATATAATTTGAATTAAGAAATATTTAATTTTTCAGTTAATTAACAAAAGGAGGGCAGGAGGTTTTATAATAAACTTCAACTATTTAAGGAGAGGGTGTCATGTTAGAAAAATTAGTAGATGCCATAGCCGGGATGCGTGAAGAGGAAGCCATTAGCCTTGTTGAAGAGTTGTTGGATCAGGGCATTGAACCCCTGGAAATCTTGAAGAAATGTCGTGCAGCAGTTGAAATAATTGGAGAGAAATATGAAAAAGGCGAATACTTTATGCCAGAATTAATATTGACCGGGGAAATGCTAAATAGGATTTCAAGTCTGGCAAAAGCCAAGATGACTGAAAGTTTAGAAGAGGATGAAAACAAGTATATTGGCAAAGTAGTATTGGGTACAGTAAAGGGTGATATCCATGACATTGGTAAAAATATAGTTGCCTTCATGTTGGATACCAACGGATTTAAGGTGTACGACCTTGGAGTAGATGTGCCGTCATCAAAATTTGTGGAAGCTATAAAAGAGTACAAGCCGCAAATAGTAGGCATGAGTGCCTTGCTTACTCTAGCCTTTGATAAAATGAAGGATACAGTAAAAGCCATTGAAGATGCAGGATTAAGGGATCAAGTCAAAATCATGATAGGTGGTGCTCCCATTAATGACCAGATTAAAGAGTATACTGGTGCTGATGGTTGGGGACAGGACGCAGTAGAAGCTGTTTCCCTGGCGAAAAAGTGGATGGGGGGTAATTAAAGATGAAATTAGCTGAAAACTGGGATAAGCTTTCGCCGCAGGAGAGATACGAGGAAAGGTTTAAAAGATATGCCAATCCAGATAT
>JAGXSK010000071.1 GCA_018333845.1 Clostridia bacterium
GATTTATTATTCCCATTATCTGGCATTTAATATAATATTTAAAATGTTATGCTGTCCCTTAATACTTGGAAAAGAGATAATAACCAGGATATAATAGAAGCAAGTTAATATTTGGGGTGATTGTTATGGAAAATTTGAACCTGTATACCAGACAAGCCCAGGAAGCAATCCAAGGTTTATTAAGGGCTGCCCATTTAAAGCCAGGTGATATAGTTGTTATAGGATGCAGTACCAGTGAGGTTGCTGGCAAAAAAATTGGCTCTTCTTCTAACCTGCAGACTGCCGGGGCAATTATGGATGGTTTGCTGCCAACAGTTCTAGAAAAAGAACTTTTTATGGCAGTACAATGCTGTGAACATTTAAATAGGGCTTTAGTTGTGGAAGAGAGGTGTGCTGCCAAATACAATTTGGAAATAGTTTGTGTTTACCCCCATGAAAAAGCTGGAGGCTCGTTGGCGGCAGCAGCCATGGAAAGATTTGCACAGCCTGTTGTGGTAGAAACCATTGCAGCCCATGCAGGTTTGGACATTGGGGATACTTTTATAGGAATGCATTTAAAAAAAGTGGCCGTTCCAGTACGGATAGAACTAAAAAGTATAGGAGAAGCCCATTTAACCCTGGCAAGAACAAGGCCTAAACTAATAGGTGGAGAAAGGGCTATTTATCATAATACAAGCTGTTTTAAGTAATACTTATTTAACCCCTGCATAATATTTATTGACAGGTTTGGAGGAAGGCTGTATATTGAAACCAAAGATGCAACTGAGTTGCATTTACAAGCCTTTCTTTGTTGTCAAAAATATACTTTAAGGGGTGATTTTTTTGAGCCACATACATATTCCAGATGGTGTGCTCCATCCAGTGCTGTGGGTTTCAAGCTATTTATTAGCAATTGTCATAATATTTGTGCTAAGCAGGAAAATGAACATGGATGAAGCAAGGAAAAAAGTGCCTCTGGCGGGGATCATGGCGGCTATTATGCTTATTACAATGGCCATTCCCCTGGGGTTTATTCCTTTACATTTTAGTCTAGCAGTACTATGTGGAATCCTCCTTGGGCCCGGACTGGGATTTATGGTTGCTTTTGTGGTTAACATGATTCTTGCTTTTTTTGGACATGGAGGCATCACTGTAGTAGGTTTGAATACCCTGCTAATGGGAACAGAAGTTTTAATTGGAGCTTATTTATTTAGAATATTATTGAAAAACCTGGCAATAGTACCCAGGGTAATCATTGCTACAGTCATTGCTCTTTTAATCTCAGTAGGTTTAATGGTTGCTGTAGTCAGCGCTACTGTTGGAGTAGCCGAAGCTTTACCTCACCCGGAGTGCAGCTATGATCATCACGACCATGATGGCTATCATGGCCATCATGACCATCACGACCATCACGACAATTATGCCAGTGAAGCTAATACTCATATAGATACGGATGGTGCTGGAGATGCAGAAACAGTACAGACCCTGGCAGAGAAAACAGCAGAGATACATTTTTTAAATATTACTGGCTGGAGCGCTGTTTTTGCCATATTATTGGCAGGCATAATGTTAGAAACCCTTGTGACAACTCTAATAGTAAGATATTTTGCAGCTGTGAGACCTGACATGATTTTTGATACAGAAATATCTCAAATATCAAATTAATGCGAGGTTTTCAATATGCACCTGGCTGAAATGGATCTTCTTGCAAATACTGGACAGAGCTTCCTCCATAAATCAGGCGTAACATCAAAACTGATTTTTACTATTTTAATGCTGTCTGCCATTATATCTGCAAATAAACCAGGCATACTCATTTTTTTAATAGCAGTTCTTCTAGTAATGTTTGTGTTGGCTAAAGTCCCAATGTTAAAGGTGCTGCACCTGGCATTATACCCAGCATTTTTTAGTCTGCTTTTTGCTTTAATAAAATTCCAGGATTCTGTATTTGCCGGCTTGACTGTGATTTTAAAAGCAGTAGGGGCTGCTTTAACCATGATTCTTTTAATAAGCACTACCCCTTATGTAGATATCTTTGCATGCTTATCAGTAGTTTTGCCCAGAATACTTGTTGATATTTTCTTTTTTACTTACAGGGCAGTATTTATACTCCTTGAAAAAGCAGAGAATCTTTTTAAAAGTATCAAGCTAAGGGGTGGTTACAGCCCCTTGGCCCTTCTGTATAATTTTAGAAATGTGTCCCAGATGATTGGTGCTCTCATAATTCATTCCTTTGAAATGGGCGATAGGATGCATAAAATATTTTCATTGAGGGGGTTTAATGGATATATTCATGTGGAAGTAGAGTGGTTCCAATTTAATAGTAATGATATAATAATTGTCGGACTAGGAATTTTCATTTTGATAGGGACGGTGATGCCATGGAACCCCTGGTAAAGGTCCGGTGTTTGAGGCATGTTTATCCTGATAAAACAGAGGTAAGCCTATGCGGATTGGATTTTATAGTTCACAATTGCGAGAGAGTAGTGGTATTAGGGGCTAATGGTGCTGGCAAGACAACTTTGCTGGCACATATTCTTGGCCTGCTTAAACCCCTGGAGGGTTCTGTGGAGGTAATGGAACTGCAGCCTCATAAAGATTTTAGCATTTTACGAAAAAACATTGGTGTGGTTTTTCAAAATGTTGATGAGCAGATAATAGGTCCAAGGGTGTATGATGATATTGCCTTTTCCCTGCGTAATGAAAGACTGCCCAGGATAGAAATTGATGCAAGGGTTAATGCTATAGCCAGGGAACTAAAGATAGAAGATCTGTTAAATAAAATACCCCATTATCTTAGTGGAGGGCAGAAGAAAAAGGTAGCCCTGGCAGGGGCAATTGTGACCATGCCAAGGCTTTTGGTTATGGACGAGCCTTTTGATTCGTTAGATGCAAAATCAAAATGGGAAATGGTGTGTTTGCTAAACAAGTTAAATAATGACTACTCCATGACCTTGATTATTACTACCCATAATATGAACCTGGTACCCTATATTGCCGACACCGTATATCTCATTAATGAGGGTAAAATACAAAGCAGGGGAACCCCCAGAGAAATCCTTAATAATGTTGATATGATAAAAAAAGCAAACCTTGAGCCTCCAATTCTCGTGGAGCTTTTTTCAAGACTGAAGGACAAAGGCTACAACTTGAATATACCCATTGTTCTTGAGGAAGCAGAAAGAGAACTTGGCGATATATTTCAAGAAATGGATAAGAAGGTGAAATGATTGGACGATACAGCTGCCATGAAAATACTAGATGGCGTTGGCCTGAAAAAAACACCAGGTAGAATTGCCATGCTCAATATTTTTCTTGAAGCAAAAAATCCCATGACACAGCAGGAAATCATGAAAAAACTGTCAAGGGTCAAGCTAAATTATGTTAGCATATATAGGACACTTGAAACCTTTGTTGAAGCTGGAATTATTCATAAAGTAGAAAGTGGGGACAGGGTGTGGCGGTTTGCCCTTGGCAATGAAAAGAAGGAAGGTCATGGCCATCCCCATTTTACATGCAGGAGTTGTGGCATCACTGAATGTATTGACGAAATTAAGGTGCCAGATAAAATACCATTAAAAATTGGTTATATTATTGAGAAGCAGGAGCTTTTTCTTAAAGGCCTGTGCCCAAAATGTTCTAACTTTAAATGAAGGAGAAAGGAGAACAATAGCGAAGTAATAATTACTGCAAAAAACGACAAAATTTTCAGGCAATAAAGTCCCAGGGGGTATTATATATGGCACATGGTGAAAAGAAAAAGACTGCACAAGTTGATTTTGATCAACTTGATTTTGACACCCTTAAAAAGATTTTGGATAATTCCCATGATGAGATATATGTTACTGATGCAGAGGGAACGGTAATCTATGTTAATAAAGCCTGTGAGAAGCATTATGGTGTAAAGCAATCTGACATAATTGGAAAAAGCTCCAAGGAGATTGG
>JAGXSK010000072.1 GCA_018333845.1 Clostridia bacterium
TTTTATGGGTGACTTTAGTTGCCTCCTAAAGCACCAGTTATTTGTTGAAAAACATTCTGTATCTGTCCGCTTAATAAGCCTAATGCTCCTATTACTGCTACTGCTATTAGTCCTAAGATTAAACCATATTCAGTTAGACCCTGTCCATCTTCTTCTTTCCAGAACTTCTTTACTAGATTTAACATTTTATAATATACCTCCTTAAAATTTTCTTAACCATATTCTACATGGGAATCAAAAAAATGAGTATCCGGCAAGGTACCCATTTTCCTGTAATTGTAAGTCCTAAAATTAAAGACCATAGTCCTATATTAGCTTTTCCTTTATGGCCCAGATTGCAACATGGACCCTGTCTCTTAAATCCAGCTTTCGAAGTATATTTGTTATATGGTTTTTTACGGTTTTTTCGCTAATATACAAGGCTGTTGCTATTTCCTTGTTGCTCAGCCCTTTGGCCATAAGCTTCACCAGTTCCAGTTCTCTATCAGTCAGGTCGTTGCCTTTAAAATCCCTGTTCTGCCTGCTTGCAAGGGTTGTGTAGCTGTTTAGAACCTTGGCAGCTATCTGGGGATGTATGAAGGATTGACCCTTTTGCACATTTTTTATAGCATCTATTAACCGTTCAGTTTCAACATCCTTTAAAAAATAACCCTTGGCACCTGCCTTGAGGATTTGCAATATTCTATCCTCTTCCTCGCATACAGTAAGGGCAATTACTTCCGTGCCTGGCAGCATATCCCGAATCCGCATGCAGGCCTCTATGCCATCTATTCCCGGCATGTTAATATCCATTACAACCACATCAGGGTTGACCTTTTTTGCTATTTCAATGGCCTGGTTTCCGTCGTTTGCTTTCCCCACTACCTGTATAGCATCATCAAAGGAAAGAATTTTCTCCAGGCCTTCTGTTATTAGCGGATGATCATCAACCAGCAAAACTCTTATGGTTTTCAACAAATATCACCTCTCTTTTAACGGAATAACAGCTGAAATTCTAGTTCCATTATTTGGTGAGGAGGCTATTTTTACATCTCCTCCCAGGAGTCTAGCCCATTCTCTCATTCCCTTTAAGCCAAATCTATTTGATTGCAGACCTTCTTCAACATTGAAACCAACACCGTCATCTGATATTACTGCATTAATTTTAAGAGGAGCCCTTTCCATATTAACCTTTACCATGGATGCCTTTGAATGTTTCTTAACATTATTTATACATTCCTGAATAATTCTAAAGATTGCCACTTCTATTTCTGGTGCATAAATCTGTTCATTTCCAGAAAACTGAAAATCCACTTGAATGCCATTTTTATCCTGAAAATCCATGAGAAAGTGTTTTAGTGCAGCTATTAATCCAAGATCATCCAAATCCATGGGCCTCAAATCAAAAAGTATTTTGCGAATTTCCTCAAGGGTCTTTCGGGCAAAGTTTTTTAATTGTGACAGCTCTTCTGGAAGAATTTCCGGCCTTTTTTCCAGAATCTTTTCACAAAACTCTATCCTCAGTACTATATTTGCCAGGGATTGTGCAGGACCATCATGGATTCCCCTTGCAACCCGTCTTCTTTCTTCCTCCTGAGCTTTAATAACAGCAAGTCCTAGTTCCTGCCAGTCTTGAATCTTACCAATTTCCTCCTGGATGGATTTTAAGTTGGAGCTTAAAAACTTCATTGCCACTCCAACCTGAGATACCAGGGACTCAGCCTTTTCTGCTGTCTGCTTCATCCTTTTATACTGCTGTTCAAGCTCGAATCTTTTTTGCTTGAAATGTATTTCTTTTTCTCTTAGTAAGGCCAGCTGCACCTGTATGTCCTTGGCTGTTTCATAGGCAGATCTTATATCACTCTCACCATACTTGTGAAAGTTCTTGCTCACCTCGGCAAGCCTTAATCTGGCTTTTTTTTCTTTTTTCTCCCACCAGTCAACCTGCTCAACAATTTCAAGGGTCTCATTTTTAATTTTGAGCATTGCCCCTTCGGTCCTAATGCATTCCTGTCTAGCTTCTTCAGCTATTTCATAAAGCTGGTTCTTGCCAGTTTCTATCTTTGAGATAACATCCTTGAGAATCTTGTCTAGTATTCCAGACTCAATCATTAGCTTCACTCCCGAAATCTACTCCTGACTGTCAAGTGCCATATTGGCTAGTTTATCTGCTTCCTTGTTCTGTTCTCTGGGAATGTGAATTGCTGCAAAGTTTTTAAAGTTCCTGGTCAATTCCCTAACCTTGTTATACAGGGGTTTTAAGCCTTCATTTTTTACTCTATATTCTCCTGAAAGCTGTCTTACCAGGAGCTGACTGTCAGCATATATTTTTACTCCAGTAGCCCCTAATTCTAGTGCCAACTCTAACCCTCTAATTACAGCCTTATACTCTGCAACATTATTTGTAGTTACACCAATAGTTTCGTTATCTTTCTTTAAAACCTGTCCATCTGAATCATAAATTATTACACCAATACCTGCTTTTCCAGGGTTACCCCTGGATGCACCATCTGTATAAATTTCTATATCCATCATTCCACCCCAACACATTACAAATTAATAACTAATATTCTATCACAGTTTTCACAAATCACCAACTTATTTCCAGCCTTAACATCTCCCAGGTCAACCTTGGGAATATCAATATTGCAGCCCTCACATTTGCCTTTTTTTACAATGGCTAGTACACTGTTGCCAAGTTTTTTTGTATATTTAAAATAGATTTCCAGCAGGCTGCTGTCTATTTCCTTTTCCATTTCCTTTATTTGCTTAGCCAGTTCATTAAGATTAACCTTGTCAATCTCCTTGTTCTGTTTGTATTTATTAATTTCATATTGATAGCGCCTATATTCTTTCATTAACTCCTCTTTTTTGTTCTCCAGTTCCCTTTGCAAACTAAAAACTTCTTCATTTTCCTTAATATATGCATCTTCTGTATGTTTTTTATGTTCACCCAGTTCATTTAGTTTTTTCTGCATGGATAACAGTTCCTTTGGATTTACAACCTTTCCCTCATAAAGCTGTTTTTCCATGTCCCTTTCCTTTACCTCAATATCTTTTATTAAAGAATCGATTTTTTCCACAAGTTTATTCTTTTCATCAATTAATTTTTTTAATTCTTCTTTTTCTCTATTAATTTGTTCAATCCTTCCTTTCCACTCAAGCAATTCTTCTTTTCTGGCAGTAGAATTCACCTTTTCTCTTAGTTTAAAGTAATCACCTCGTAGGTTTTGATATTCGTAGAGTTTTTTCATATCCACTAAAAGCACCTCCATAGGATAAAAAATAATTAAAAGGATAGGGAAAACCCTATCCTATATAAAAGTCCATGGTTCATTATTTACTTTTGACACAATAACTTCCACATTGGTCTTTTGAAGCTGCAGCTCATTTTTCAGATTAGAAGCAAAAATGGGCACTATCAACTTTTCAGTAATACCATGACCTGCATCAATAACACAAATACCCAGGTTTTCAGCCTCCTGTGCCTGATGATAGCTTACATCTCCTGTTATAAGTACCTGAGAACCCTTAAAAGCTGCATTTCCTATAAGAGCCCCACCAGAACCACCACATACTCCAACCTTTTCAATCCTTTCTGGAAGTGGACCAGCTGCCTTTAAAAACGGGGCTTGTAAGCGCTCCTTGAGCATTTGTAAAAATTCATTTTTAGAAAAAGGATTAGCATAAATCCCAATTAAACCCAGGCCATATTCTTCACCAGAATTGGCAAG
>JAGXSK010000073.1 GCA_018333845.1 Clostridia bacterium
AAAAATGATTTCTCCCTTGGTATAAAATCTAGGTTTGGCCAGTAAAGTAATGAGCTCTTTTTCCCTTTCATCTAAAGGTTCAAATATAGCTAAATCTTTCATGCATTTTAGTTCAGGCGCCATGGTTTCACCCCACTCATTAATAAAAATAAACAGTATTAATCAGAAATATTCACCAGGATGGAAGGAATTCCTTCACATTGATTAGTTTTGTTGTCAAGCACTTGATTTCTCCAGTGTTAATTTATTATAACTTATATTTAGCAAATATTTAATGTAGATTTTCTAGAAAAACAATAAGGACCTAGTTTTCTAGGCCCCTGAGGATACACTGTTTTTTATTCTTCCTTTTCATTCTTTGGTTTGCAGCAGTCTATTTTAGAAATTATCTCTGGCATCATTTCAAATAGCTTGTCAAAGGAGCCCTTGCTGCTTAAAGGCAGTACACTAACCTCATCACCCTTAATAACAAGCATTGCAGTAGGTTGAATTTTTGCTCCCAGGCCTCCGCCAGAGCCAGTACCATCATTACCCTTTTCATCCTTGCCGCCGCCACCTCCAGCACCAACTCCAAAGGATACAGTGACGATAGGTATTAGTGTTACATTACCCACCTGGATTTGTTCACCTACTACAGTTTCAGTACGAATAAATTTTTCTAGCTTTTCAAACATGGAATTGATTACATTTTCAGTTGGATTCATTTTAATTGGACCTCCTTAATTTTTATATTAATTTTGATTTTAGCCTTTACAATTATAGATACACAAATTTTCTTGCTCAGGTTGCAGGTTTTAATACCTTTCTTTTCTGTCTTTCTCTAATAATAATTCGAATAATTTTTAAAGTGTTTTTTGAGATAAGGAACTTAAGAAGTCTAAATAGAACAACTATTATTGCTAAATGTCCCTTAATTATAAGCTCACCTTCAAAATGTTCATCATCCCAAATAGTATCAATATCCAGCTTTGTAAAAATATTTAATCCTGAGAGAGTTGATACAATGGCCTGCAGCCAGGCTGTATGGTGTGGTTCATAAAAACCAATTCTACCTTTTATCATCAGTACCCTGGGCTTTAAGATGCCAACCAGATCTCTTAGAAGATATAGCACATGAAAAATAATATCCCTTTGGAAAAGATTTTTAAAAAGACTGGTCCCACCCTTACCTTTACTAGACTTCTCCCTTTTCCTGACTTCCCTTTGAGATTTTTCTTTGTCTTTCCTATTTTTAGGCTTTGCTTTTTTCCCTTTAGTTATCTCTGAATCAATGTTAATGGAAAACCCAAAAACATTGAGTTTAGCAAGCAAACCTTTAGTATTATATGAGATAGAGATTTTGCAGAACTCCAGTATGGTCATGCTGCCAAAACAATACGGGCTATTATTATAGCCTCCGTAAAAGGAGTATCTTATGGGTACAATGATTACTGCCAGGAAAACAGCTATAATAAATAAAAGCAAATACACTATTATACTTAGTATTATTGACATTGGCTCACCGCCTATAATCCAATGATTTTAGAAAGCAGGGATTTTTTTTTGGTTTCCCTGGTACTCTTTACAGCAGCTTTTCTAACTGCATTTTCTACTATTTTTTTGCCAGGGAGATAATTTATAAAGCTTACAGTGTTTTTCAAGTTTCTATACTGCAAATTCATAATATCTTTTCTTCCAAAAGAGGTTTCACTCTCATCTGTAGTTTCAAAGTACTTATCAAGTGCAGCATTACGTATAGCTGTCAGTTCCTTGGGAGTCTTGGGCAGATTAATATTATTTAAATCCCACTCCATAATCTTTAGCTGGTTTAAATCCTTACGGCATTGGGGGCAGCTTAATAGATGGTTCTCCAGTAATATTTTTTCAAGGGGGTCTATGTCTTTATCCATATATCTTTGCAGTAAATCCTTATCCAGATTACACATGATTCATACCTCCAGTATTCCGTAGGCTTGAAGACTTTTCTTCATGATATTGCGGGCTCTAAAAACACTATTTTTCACAGTGCCTACAGGTTGTTTTAAGGCAGCAGCAATTTCTTCATAGTTCATGTTTTCCAGATATCGCAAGGTTAAGGGAAGACGATAATTATCAGGAAGTTCCTGTAATGACTTGATAACAATTTCTTGTGTTTCGTGGAAAACTGCTGTTTCTTCAGTGTCATCAGCAGCAGCTATACAATCCAGTAGGGTAGAGCTTTCATCTTCACCAGTTTCCAAATCCAAGGACAGCTGTGGAAGCTTTTTATTATCCCTCTTATAGTTTAAGCAGGTGTTAATTGCAATCCTTTTCAACCATGGCAGGAAAGGGCGATTCTCGTCAAAGCCGTGGATATTACGGAAGATTTTTATATAAACCTCCTGCATCATATCCAGTGCCTCATCCTGATTAAAAGTATACCCATAACAAACGTTATATAGATATCCTTCATATTTACCGAGTAAACTATCAAAAGCAGCCCTTTCATTATTTTTACACCTTTTGATTAGACTAACATTAATATCCACGTCTTCACCTCTTGGAAAGTTACCCTACCTATAGTTATACACCAAAAACACAGAAAAAGTTGCAGCCTTTTAAGATATTTTATAACCCTGTACTTTATATAATAATTTCTCAGTTAGTGTATCTAAATGAGTCTTGGCAGAAGGAAATAATACAAAAGGGCAGAAGTATTATAATAATAAACCGTATAAGGAAATTAAATAGCAATGCATGATAATATTGGCATTATTACTAAAAAAATTAAAATGAGGGGTGCCTCCAGGGAAGAAATTGCGGTATATTTCAGAGGCTTAAGTAAGTATGTCCACAATGACAAAAGATTTTATGGTACAGATTGGGTGGTGGAATTAGGAGATGAAAGGCCGTGTGTAATAGGTGCAATAATGCTCATGGAAATGGACATAACCTTTACTGCGCCCCGAGAATGTTTGGAAGTCTTATTAGCCGACTTTCGTTTAAAGTTTATGCGAGCAGGTGGATAGATTAATGGTTAGAGTTAGCAAAGTATTGATGAAATTGGAATATATGAGGTTGTACCTGTAAATATTAAAGAAGGAAGCAAACTTTTTTGAAAGGAGCTCTATTAATGAATAAAACTATATTGGCCTCAATTGTAATTACTGCGCTTGTAGTTGGCGGTATAGTATTTTGGTGGCAGAATGCTGCCTGGTCCAAGGAAGTTAACAGGCTTAATAATGAAATAGTGGACTTGCGTCAGCAAATTGCAGAAGGGCAGCCAGAGGAGCCACAGGAAGAAAATGGGGACGAACCGGACCCTGGAACAGAACCACCTGACGGGACTGAGGTTTCCCAGAAGCCAAAGGCAGGATGGGAACAGTACTTTCCCAATTATGATGCAACAACCCTTGAAGGAAAGTCTGTTAAGGAAGTAAGGATGCTACTTGGTGAGTCGCCTGTGCTATTCAAGAATATTGCTGTGAACCCAGAGTTTAGCAGGGAGATCTGGGTCTACAGGCCGTATGATGAGGATCCCACAGGGCTTTATTTGTATTTTAAGGGAGGAAGTCTTGTAAATAGCCGATTGGATGAGTTTAATAGTCTTGACAGCCTTTTAGGTGATACTGACTTCTGGTATAATTAATGAGAATAAAAGCCTGAAATGGCCAAGTATTTAAGTCACAGCTTTGTGGCTTATTTTTTTAGACAAAATAAATTTGTTTTGAAACTATTTCCTGGATTCCCGCCAACTCATAACGATGTAGGTGGCTCAACTCCCAGTGCATGATAAATCTCCTTTTGCTTCTCCAGCAGTTCGCCTACACGCAGTTGCTGGCCGGGAGTTTCAAAACATTCAATGACATCCAACTT
>JAGXSK010000074.1 GCA_018333845.1 Clostridia bacterium
AAGAAACTATTGGTCTATGCTCGGCAAATAGTTAACCTTTCCTCTGAAGCAAAGGAGGTCATAACAGGGTCTTCTACTAAAGGGACACTAGCCATAAGTGCTCCGGAGTCCTTATGCGTATATCGTTTGCCAAAGTTACTAGCAGAGTATCGTAAACGCTACCCGGATGTGGAAATAGTCGTCAGGACTGGTGCTTGTTCCGATATTATATCGTGGTTAAAAAATAATGATGTTGATATCTCTTTTTTGATTGGCAAGGAACTCTCTTTTCCAAACCTTATAACCGAGTCCCTTCTTTCTGAACCCATAGTTGTATTAAGCGGGCCTGACCACCCCCTTGCAAAAAAGAGTTCTGTAACCCCTGTTGATATGAATGATGAACATTTGATTCTCACAGATAAAGGTTTATCCAATAGCTGTTATCGTGTGGTCTTTGAGGAAATTCTCAATAAAGCAGGAGTTCAGCCTAAGGTAATATTGGAATATGGAAGTGTGGAGGCTATTAAAAAGTGTGTTATCAGTGGGCTTGGGATTACGGTTCTGCCACTAATTACAGTACAGGAGGAGCTAAAAAGGCAGGAACTGGTTGTTCTTCACTGGCATGGTTTGGAGTTTAACATGATAACTCAGATAGTGTATCATAAAAACAAATGGCTTTCTCCCCCAATGCTGGCGTTTATAGATTTAGTCCGTGAAATTCTGGGCTGAATAGGAGGATTTTATGCAGATAGATATTATTGCAGTTGGTAAAATAAAAGAAAAATATATTCAAAAAGGCCTGCAGGAGTATCTAAAGAGGCTTGGTCCCTATGCAAGGATTAAAATTATTGAGGTTAATGATGAAAAAATTCCTGCAAATGCCTCTTTAGCTGAAGAAGAGGGAATTAGGCAAAGGGAAGGAGATAAAATTTTAGCTAAGGTAAAACCTGATAGTTTCATTGTAACTTTAGAGATAGATGGCGAGCTTCTTACGTCTGGTGCATTTGCACAAAAAGTCGAGGAACTGATGGTAAGTGGAAAGAGTCACCTGACTTTTATTATTGGGGGGAGTATAGGTCTTTCAGATGATATAAAAAGGAGAGCAGACTTAAAGATATCTTTTGGACGGTTTACATATCCACACCAATTAATGAGATTAATTTTAATGGAGCAAATATATAGATGTTATAGAATCATAAGAAAAGAACCCTATCATAAGTAACAGTAAACTTTATTATTCATGGTATAGTTTTGAAGTAAGTGTGTAGTATTTTTTAAGAGAAGAAATAGATGACTAAGTTATGATACCTTTGGGTCATCTTTTTCAAAATCTTTCTCAGCTTCCTCAATAATTTTCTGAATGGTAGTTTTAAACAGGGGTTTGTGAAAAGGCAGCATGGATTTCCAATAGAGCAAACCTGAAAAACCAAAAGGTTCAAAAATAGCCCTCAGGGTTAATCTATGCTGTCCAATTGGTTGACTCATATCCAAGCCATCCATTATTGATTTATCAAGCCTTGGAGCATTCCTGTTATACTGGCAAACTGTATGGCCCTGGTGGTGAGGTTTCAAGGAAAACTCAAGCCAGCCGCGTCCGGGCATTTTAAAGTCCACTTGTAAGCGGAGTAATTCATTTTCTTCAATGGTTTCCACCCTGAAAAAGTCTAATGGATCGCCCACCCTTAAGGATTCCTGGCTGCGGCGCCCTCTTTGTAGACCCGAACCGCCCTGCAGTTGGTCTATTAAACCTCGTAATGACCATAAGAATTGATAAGAGGGCCAGCCCCTGCTTCCTCCTATACATTTAATCACATGAAAGACCTTGCTGGGGTCAGCCCATGTTAATCCTGAGATCTCTTCTACAAATAAACCTTCTCGTTGTATATGTTTAACCTCAGAAAAATGCCTATTATGAATTGAATAGCCCGTTCCAGCCCAATGGGTTTCTATCTTATCAAAACGCTGCTCCTTTAATGCTATATCTATGGCTTCATTAACAGACATGGGCTCATACTTAAAAAGTTCTAAGGCAGTATGGTTCTGTACTAACACATCATTTCTCAATCCTTCTATTAAAGGCGTGGCAATGTTTCGTGGAATAGGTGTAATAAAATTAACAAAATATGAAAGAATCTTTGTTGGTAAAAATGGCAAAACCAAAATGCGCCTTTTAAGGTTACGCAAATGTGCATAAGTTCTAAATAACTCAGCATAGGTCAATCTGGTGCTGCCTCCAATTTCTATTACTTGACCAGCAGTTTCTGGAATTTCTAATGAATGGGATAAATAATAAAGCACATCAGCTATGGCAATTGGCTGTGTCCAGCTCCTTATCCATTTAGGAGCAACAATAATAGGTAATCTTTCCGTTAAATAGCGTATAAGCTCAAAGGAAACACTACCTGACCCTATGATCTGGGCAGCTCTAAACTCAGTAACCGGAACTCCGTATTCAGCTAAAATTTTTCCGGTTTTTTGACGGCTGTGCAAATGTTCAGATAAGGCTTTATCATCCTTACTTCCTAATCCACTAAGATAAATAATACGTTTTACACCCTTCTTTTGGGCAATTCTCCCAAAGTTGTGGGCAGCTTGTATATCCCTTTGGTGAAAATTTGCACCCTTGGCCATAGAGTGAATAAGATAATAAGCATAATCCACCCCATCCATAGCCTGACCCAAGCTTTTTAAATCAAATACATCCCCCTTGAAAACCTCAACATTTTTCCAACTACGGGAGTTAATGTCTTCATGGTTTCTAATGAAACAGCGAACTTTATAGCCCTCATCAAGAAGGTGAGGGATGAGTCTCCCTCCAACATAACCAGTGGCTCCAGTAACTAATATCCTTGGGGTTGCTTTTTTAGGATTTAACATGGCAGATGCTCCATTCTGTCGGAGTTTTGTTGTATATAAAAGTTATTATAAGGTATATATCCTTGTTTGTTAATCATGACAATTATAAAGTTATCAACAATAATGCCCAAAATATAAAAATCCGAAAAAAAGCTATTATAGCATGGTTTTTTTATTGCTTAATGCTTCCCAAAAACTACAACTCTATTTTTACCCTGACGTTTAGCCTCATACAAAGCCATGTCTGTTTCCTTTAAAAGCTTATTAGCAATAAAATCAATTTGTGCTTTAGAAACCTCCTTTTCATCCAGGTGTTTTTCCGGTTCAAAGCCTGTAACACCAAAACTAGCAGTTACCCGAATATCACCCTTTCGACTGTTTAATAATATTCCTTGTATTTTACCTCTTAACTTTTCAGCAACTAAAGCTGCTTGCTGGGGTGGAACCTCAGGCAAAACAATGGCGAATTCTTCTCCCCCATATCTAGCTACCAGATCACTAAATCTGGAGTTTTCTCTAAGAACATAACCCAGTTTTTTTAATACCTTATCTCCCTCTAAATGGCCAAAATAATCATTTAAATTCTTG
>JAGXSK010000075.1 GCA_018333845.1 Clostridia bacterium
TCGGAAATTAATGAAAGTGGTCTAATCTCCTATGTCCAAATCCCTAATCTTATTAATGTTGACAACCCAGTACCATGTGAACTGCCCATGTTTGAAGACAACTTAAAAACGTCAATTGAGCATCAGATAAATGAATTATTAACCCATGGCACAATCCTGGATTCCAAAGTGCTTATGGCAATTAAAAACAAGTCATGGGCTGCTGTTTTTGGAAGAGTTGAAGATAAAATAAAACTTCTATCACTAGCTACAACATCTAACATTCTATCGGATAAAAATTGCCAATACCTTTAATAATAGCCTATCATATCTAAATTAATTAACAATTATTAAAATATTAACAAAGCAAAATCATCCGCCATAACGTCAAAAATATCAACTTAGATTTGTTTAGCATTGCTTAATGGTATTAACGGTATTAGTCAAACACACCTGGGAGAGAGGTTATTATGGATGCAATAAAAAAGTTGTTGTTTCTAATAGTTGTTATAGGAGTGGCCACTATTGCCTGTTTTTATTTTTTACAGGAAAAAATGTTATTTATAAGACAGCCAGTAAGTCAAGAGAGATTAGCCTATATTAGAAATACATATCCAACAAATATAGAGGAAATATCCATTATGACACCTGATAATATAGAACTGCACGGTTGGCTTGTTAAAAACTCTCCATATAAAAAGAGTCCCTTGATTATTTATTTTGGGGGCAATGCTGAAGAAGTTTCATGGCAAATTGAAAACGCATTTAAAATAGATAACTGGTCCATGGCACTTATTAATTATAGGGGTTATGGCCTGAGTCAGGGAAAGCCAGGCCAAAAACATCTTTATAATGATGCCGTTGAGATTTATGATTATTTTTCTCAAAGAAATGATATAGATGCAGGTCAGATAGCAGTAATGGGACGAAGTCTGGGAACAGGGGTTGCCATACATCTGGCTAAAGAAAGAGATTTAAAGGGTATTATATTGATTTCACCCTATGATAGTATAGCTAATGTGGCAAAGGAAACTTTTCCTTCTATACTAGTATCAAATCTATTAAAGCATCCATTTAATGTTGTGGAGATTGCTCATGACTTGAAGGTTCCTTTACTGGCCATTACTGCAAGTGAAGATAGGGTTATATCACAAGAACGTTCTCAAAAGCTAATTGAGTCGTGGGGAGGCAATTATTTCTGGCACGTAATACAAGACAGAGGGCATAATGATTTACATTATGATGGCTCATTTATAAAAAAAATTAATGAATTTCTGTTAAGTTTGACTTAAAGGATTAAGCACTTTAACGCCTTCATAGATCTGCCCGTGGGTTAAATCTTCAGACCATATGACACCACATCCGCAGGCCTTTGCACTATTAACAATCATTGCATCCCAAAAAGATATTTTATTTCTTTCCTGGATATTAATTGCTTCTATAACATCTGCCCCATCCGGCACATGATAAGGCCATAAACTTAAGTCTTTAATTATTTGCATGGTTTTATCCTTGTTCAAAGGAACAGGTACCTTCTGGGTGACCACAACATAAAACTCCTGCATGACCTGTATACTTAGACATCCTGTATTATTTTCCCATAGGTTAATGAATAGTTCCTTGGCTATAAGTGTAGCACGTTTTTACGTGAATATCAATCTGGGTAAGAAATTTAGAGAGTTTGGTAAAAAAATAAACAGCTCGATAGGAGCTGTTTGGAGGTTAAAAGCTTTTTTGAATTATTATAGTTTAACCAAGATATATACTGTTTACGTGACGCAGTTTTGCTATCCTGTCCTCTGCCAGCCTGTTGGCTGCCTTGCAGGTTGTGATTTTGTATTCTTTAGCAATGGACAGCACCTGTTCTATATTATCATAAATCTTTTCTACTCCCTTTAATACCCTCTCACGGTTATAGGTATATAACTCATCTGATACATTTATGAGACCGCCAGCATTAATAACAAAGTCAGGTGCATAGAGAATGCCTTTCTCATAAAGCATTTCTCCATGATGTTCTTCTTGCAGGACATTATTGGCTCCGCCTGCTATTATGCTGCACTTTAACTGGGGCAAGGTAACGTCATTGATTACCGCACCCAGAGCACAAGGGGCAAAAATATCACAATCCACCGAGAAGATCTCCTCTGGTTCCACAGCCCTTGCATTAAACTCCCTAACTGCCTGGTCAATCTTGCCTGGGAAAATATCTGTAACAATCAGTTTACCCCCTTCTTTGACAATATGCTGGCAGAGGTAATAGCCGACATTTCCTAAACCCTGGACAGCAATGGTTCTGTTTGTTAGAGAATCATTTCCAAAGACTTCCTTGGC
Source organism: Clostridia bacterium (assembly GCA_018333845.1). Taxonomy (GTDB): domain Bacteria; phylum Bacillota; class DSM-16504; order Desulfitibacterales; family Desulfitibacteraceae; genus Desulfitibacter. Next base: position 2,314 of record JAGXSK010000075.1, read on the forward strand.
CATGGCCTTCATACCATACCAAACTCCTAGAGCTGTGTAGGGAGAAGGATCACCACTGCCCCCGGATGCACCAGTGACGAACCTGGTCTCCATTTTTATATAATCCATATCTTGTACAGTAGTACCCACATCCTCGGCTGTAATATAGCGGCCATTTAAGCCCTGTATATACCTGCCAAAGGCTCGGAACAGCCCTTCACTCTTGTCCCTTTGGGGATCTCCAATTATTACGGCTTTTCCTCCACCAAGATTCAAACCAGCTACAGCAGCCTTGTAAGTCATACCCCTGGCTAATCTCATGGCATCAACAATTGCAGCTTCATCTGTTTCATAGGTCCACATACGTGTTCCGCCAAGGGCCGGTCCTAATGTAGTATCATGGATAGCAATAATTGCCTTTAATCCGGAAACCTTATCCTGACACAATATAACCTGCTCATAATCACTAGCTTCTAACATTTTAAATACTTCCATTTACCTTGGGCCTCCTCTAATGAACTTTACTTGTTTAATTCTTCAATGGGTTGATATTCCAGATCTGGACAACCATATCTTGCTGGACCAAAGGCTTCCCTGCCAATTGGCGACAATGCACTTGCCCTTAGTCTTTCGTGGCAGGGCAGGCCAACCAGGTTCAACACCTTACCTTCAGAAATATCAATGCTCATAATTCCCCTGCCATCCTCTTCCAGCATACAGATTAAATCAGGGAAAATAGCCCTGACCTTATCATCTACCCACAAGGCCATGCTTTCATTTTTGATTATCAGCCTGGCTTCCCCACCTGCAAAGTCATCTGCTCCTGCCATTTTAACTACCGTACGGTAAAATCCACCCTTGTCTTCTCCCTGTACAGTGGATACTGTACCCTTAAACAGGTTTATTCCGCCCATATAACTCCTGAAGGCCTCAACAGGATCTCCTCCAGTGTTTCTTGCATTAATCACTTCTTTTCCAATGTCCAGGGCCAGGCTAATACTTCTAGGAATTACAGATTTTTTAAGCTGCACCCCGGACATGGGATAATGGGAGTTGCCCCCTAAACCACCGCCATTAGTTACCATATATCTGCCAACCTCATCGGGAAAGGTGCTGTTTATACTTTTGGTAACAATTATGGTATTTCCCACGTGGTCGGCCAGGGGCATGGGTGTCAAGGAAATACCATGGCCTATAAAGCTGGTCATTTGAGTTTCCGGGGCACACCTTCCCAGTCCGTCACCGTTAATTACAGGAATACCGGACCTGGCAGCCAGGGCAAACATCACAGGAGTATTCAGACCTCCAACCTCAAAGGGAACTACATAATTAACCTCCCTGTTAAAATATCCTTCCATTGCCTTTAAAGCTATGAGAAGTTCAAATCTTTTGTCCCATTTGCTCATTAACTGTTCAATACTCAGCTTCTCCAGGGTCTTAACTGAACCCATAATCCCCCCGGAAATAACAAAGGCATCATCCTGCACATCCTCAGGATCCACCATCCTGTACACCCTACCTGATTCCATGTCAGATTTCATAATTGCCCTGCCCCAGTCAGGACTGCCGCCACCTCCAGTACCAAGTATTGCAAGTCCTTCCAGGAGCGGTTCAATATCTTCTAGTTTGAAAACATACTCTGCCATTTATTTCCCCCCAAGCTCAATGCTTTAGAATTAAACACTTTAGAATTTAACCCTTAGTTTTTGTCCAAAGGCAACAGCTAACAATACTGCCAAAATTACAACAGACCCCTTGGTAATATACTGGAAATAGTACTGAACATTCAACATTGTCAGTCCATTGTTCAGCATGCTTATTATCAAGGCACCAACGAAGGTTCCACTTGGAGTTGGTTCACCTTCCCCAAACATGGTGGTGCTTAAAAAGACAACTGCAATAACATCTAGTAGATACTCTTCACCAGCCAGGGGCTGGGCAGATCCAAGTCTGGAGGTTAGTATTATGGATGCTATGGCAACACTAAGCCCAGAGATTAAAAAGGTAATTAACCTGTATTTCTTGATATTAATTCCTGCATAAAGTGCTGCAGTGGGGTTGCCGCCTATGGCATAGACACGTCTTCCCAGGGAGGTTTTGTTTAAAACAAAAATAGCAAGGGCTAAAAAGAAAAACATTAGTATTAC
>JAGXSK010000076.1 GCA_018333845.1 Clostridia bacterium
AAAACTTGGATGAAATACATACCCCAGGCCTCCGCCCTCAGCAAATATTGGCAGGCCCACAAGCCCTAGGGTCAGGTACACTATTTGACTCAATGCACCCAGTCTTGGACCTAGAAGTATGCCTGCCAAAAACACAAAAAACACCTGTAAGGTAATTGGCAAATATGGTATAGGTATCTTAATAAATGCACCAACTGCTGTTAAAGAAGCAAACATGGCAACTAAAGTAATTTTATACACATTCATGATTAATTGTCCTCTCCTCTCACACCCATATGATTGTTAACCATTGTTTTTGAATGGTTAACCACAACTTTAAAAAAATTTATTTTCCCTTTAGGCTAACTTCTCCACCATAAAAGGATATTTCCTGGTTATTAATTTTTAAAATAAGAGCACCATCCCTGCCTAGATCTACAGCTTTGCCTGTATGCTCTTTATCTCCAGAATATATTGTTACAATATTACCTATGGTATGACTGTTTTCTATACAAACCTTCCTTGCCCTTTCAAAACCATTTTCAAGAAAATCTAGATAGAATTCCTCCAGGGTTTCTAAGTATTTTTGCAGCAACAACAGCCTGTCTATTTCCCTTCCCTTGATAATCTTAAGGGAAACAGCTGTATTTGCTAGTTCCCCAGAAAAATCTTCCAGCTCCTGATTTACATTTATACCAACACCAGTAATTATATAGTTTATCCTATCCATTTCCCCCTTCATTTCTGTAAGTATTCCACAAACTTTTTTATTATCCACTAGCAAGTCGTTGGGCCATTTTATTTTTGCTTTTATTCCAAAGTCCCCACTAAGTGCTGTCCATAGGGCTGCAGCAACTAACAAGGAGAGTTGGGAAGCATCCCGTGGGGGTATTGACGGCTTAAGAAGGATAGAAAACCATAATCCAGTTGATAGTGACTGCCAGTGCCTGCCCATTCGTCCCTTGCCGGCAGTTTGTTTTTCGGCTATAACCAGGGTTCCTTCAGGATACTCCTTATCTGCAAGTCTTTTTGCCTCTTCATTGGTTGAGCCAATTTCATGGAAATGTATTATATTTCCTGCAAGGAGCTTACACTTAAGTCCTAACCTTATTTTTTCAGGAGTAACATATTTATTCATATGCAACAACCTGTATCCCCTGCCAAACTGGGACTCAATACTATACCCATCTTCTTTTAAAGAATTAATATGCTTCCATACTGCAGTACGGGAGATGCCGAGCTTAGCACTTATTTCTTGTCCTGATACGTATTTCCTATTTAACAATATTTCAAGCAGCTTTGTTTTCACAAATAAGCACCTCAAAAATAGAATATCCTCAATCCAGCTTGTTGTCAACCATTATTTAAACAAGGTTAACCTTTCGTTGAATTTCTTAAAACTTCACCAGTTGGAGTTCCTGTGACAATCCCATTATTTACTGCCAGATTGCCATTGACAAAGACACTTTGAACACCTTTAGAATAAAGAGTTGTCTGCTGTCTAGTAGCTTCATCATTGATATTATTAAGGTCGAAGACTGCTATATCTGCTTTATATCCTTCCAATAGACGCCCCCTATCAGCTAATCCTAATCTGCTGGCTGGCATGGCTGTCATTTTATGTATTAGTGTTTCTATGGACAGCAGGCTTTTATTTCGGGCATACTGGGCAATGATTCTGGGATAGTTACCATAAGCCCTTGGGTGAATAGCTGCACCATTGACCTTAAGTCCAGAGTCACTAGCTATCATGACCTGGGGATGGGTTAAAGCCATTTCCAAATCTTCATCACTTATTGAGCAATAACTGCTGTCACCCAAATCATTGCTAGAAAAATTATACCCATAAACATCAGCTTTAATATCTAATCCACTATCTCTGGCTTCTGATAACAGTTCTAAAATTTTCTCCATTTTACCCCAATTCTTCCTATGGGCAGCCTTAATATGGGAATACTGGACAGGCACCTTGGCCCTAAAGCCTATCTCTATTATTTCTTCAACTGCCGGGATCACCCTATCACCTTCATCTCTAACATGAACTGAAAGGAAACCTCCATATTCAGCCAGCAAATAGCTCAACTCAACAATTTCATCTGTTGTAGCAAAGCTCTGGGGCCAGTATTCCAAAGCAACTGAAAAACCAAAAGCACCCGCTTGCAGGTTTTCTTGCAGCATATCAAGCATTGCCTGCATCTGGGCCCCATTAGGCCTAAGATTAGCATTACCTACAACACTGCGTCTTATTTCCCTGTAGCCTGAGAACATTCCATAATTGATCCCCATACCGTTAAGGTTGTCCAAAACACTGCCAATTTTCACCTTGGAGTTACCGCAATTGCCTCCAATCTGTGCAGTTACTCCTTGCAGCAGCATCATTTCTGATCTGCCGTTATGAACCATGTAGTCTTCTGTGTGGGTGTGTATATCGATAAAGCCGGGGGATACAATTTTTCCCCTTGCATCTATTATCTCACAATTCTTGCCAGCAATTGACCTGGCTATTTTTATTATTCTATCGCCCTTAATGGCTATGTCACCTTCAAAGGGCTGTGAATTAGTTCCATCTATGATTAAACCTTTATGTATTAGATAATCACACTCTAGAAAATCAATATTGGGCATATTCACTTCAGATACATAAGCCTGTGTTTTTATATCTTTGGGCAAGCACCCTGTTAGGGTAAGCATAGTTGCAAGGGTGCCTGTCCCATAAATCAAAAAATCTCTCCGATTTATTCTTTGCAATTTCCTCTACTCCCAATAAATAGTATTATTTTATTGGTTTCGACAGAAAGTCAAACTTTCCTCCAATTTTTTCATGTTAAATTAACAGGAAATATTTAACATGAAATATCCCAAAACATGTAATACCCCCTCACAACAAAAAATCCTTTTTATGAGGATTAGTTTTTTAAATGCAATTTTAATTTTACAAATTTAATTATATTTATAAGTCAGAAGAACCGTCCCTTTGGTTGCTCTGGTTGAAAAGTTTTTCAGGGGTTCACCTGATGGGAGCTTTATATCAGGGTCAATTTCCAACAGGGGTACCAGCACAAAATCTCTTTCAGTTAAACCTATATGGGGAATGGTCAAATCCCTGGTGTTTATTACTTCATTGCCATAAAGCAGGATGTCAATATCAATTGTCCTTGGGCCCCATCTAATGGTACGAACCCTGTCTAAATCCTTCTCAATTGCCATTATAACCTCTAAAAGCTTAGCTGGCATTAAAGTTGTCTCTATCTTTATAACCATATTTAAAAACCTGTTCTGCTCAACACCGCCAAAGGGTTCTGTTTCATATACAGAAGACATACCTGTAACTGTTATCTCCGGCATATTTTTCAGGGCGTTAATTGCTTTTTCCAGGTACTCTTTTCTATTACCTACATTAGAACCAAGTCCCAGGAATACTTGTGTGGTCATGGTTTTTCTCTCTCCATCTCTACAGCCATGTAATTAAATTTGCCCTTTATAGGAGCTTGCGGTTTTTTAACTCTAACCAGAGTCCTAGTTACTCTCTCTTCCTCAAGTACTACATCTACGATGTTTTTTGCAACAGCTTCAATAAGGTCAAACCTTTTTTGTTCGACTATGTATTTAATTTTATCATAAAGTTCTCCATAATGGACCGTCTCTTGAAGGTCATCAGTATTGCCTGCCTTTTCTAAATCAAGCCAGAGTGTAACATCAACTATAAAGGGCTGCCCCTTTAATTGTTCCTCTGGGAAAACTCCGTGAAAGCCCCAGAATTCCATACTATCCATTATTATTTTGTCCAAAACCCTACCTCCTGACCATGGCATCCATCATTTTGCAAACCCTGACCATTTCTTTTACGTCATGTATTCTGATAATACTTGCCCCCCTGGCAATTCCTAGTGCCACTGTAGCAGCCGTTCCCTCTATTCTTTCTTCTACAGGCAGTTCCAAGACCTTGCCTATCATTGATTTCCTTGAAGTCCCTAGAAGAATTGCCTTACCCAGGGTTTTTAGCTCATCAAGCCTGTCCATAATTTCCAGGTTGTGTTCCAGTGTCTTTCCAAAGCCTATTCCTGGGTCAATTATTATTTTATCTGAAGCAATGCCTGCAGCTTCAGCAATCTGTATGCTTTTTCTTAGAAAAGCAATAACATCTCCCATGAAATTATCATATTCTGTACCGTTTTGGTTGTGCATTACAATGATGGGAACTCCATAGCTAGAAACTACATGGGCCAACTGAGAATCCCTTCGGAGACCCCATACATCATTGATTATATGCACTCCCATATCAAGCACCTTTTGGGCTGTAGCTGCCTTGTATGTGTCAACTGAAATTGGCACATGAACCTCTTTTAACAATCTTTCCAGTACTGGTATTAACCTCTGGAGTTCTTCTTCTGCTTCAACTGGAATATGTCCGGGGCGGGTTGACTCAGCACCCACATCTATAATATCTGCTCCTTCTTCAACCATTTTCAAGGCATGCTCCACAGCCCTGCCTTCATCAAAAAACTTGCCTCCATCAGAAAAGGAATCAGGAGTGAGATTTAATATGCCCATGACAATGGTTCTTTCACCAAGGGGAAGTGTGTATTGGCCCAGCTTTAACGGTTTAAGCTGGATCTGGGTATTTTGAATTAGTTTTCCTATTTGCCTTCCTAGCTCAGGCAGTTTAAAAGGCTGCATTTTAAGCTTTTTAATGAGCTTATTATAGTCCCTGTGGGTTCCCATGAGCAGCACTGAGGTCAGGGCAACGGAGCTGTCAACAACTCCCCTGGCAACTGCTGCTTCCCCACCAATTGAAAGCATTTCCTGCTTTAATATGTGGGCTATTTTAATTGGCACCTCATCAAGCTGGATGCACTGGAACAATGCCTTGGATGCCATTATTTTTACACCATGTATATCTACACCCATTTTAAAAAGGTGTTTCTCAACTTGCTCTATTGCCTTAAAATTAATCATTCTTAGATTAAACATGTGGCATCACCTAATAAATTTGTTTGCCTTGCTTGTATTCCAATTCAATTTTACATTCATCAATGACTTTGCAGCCCTTACATTGTCGAGACAGCTTGTCCCCCTCATACAGTTTTCTGCCAAAGGCTGAATTGGACTCGTTGTATTTTCTATGTTCCCCAATTGCCTGACATACAATTTTTATGTCCTCAAGTGCAAAACCAATGTCCTCCATAATATCTCTAGCAATCCTGCTGCTTATCAAGGCGTGATCTGTTCCTTCTGTATATTGTTCAACCCTGCCTAGATCATGAAGAAGTCCTGCTGCATAAACCAGGTCTTTAACTTCTCCGGCATCCTTCCCAGGGAATAGGTTTTTATACTGGTCTTTTTCAAGGACAAGGATGTATGTTATTCTGGATGTATCAAGAAAGTGCTGGAGATTATGCAGGCAAAATTCCCTATCCATCTCATACATATCCATCAGCTCGTTTCTCTTTATAAACTCTTCATGGTTTAGTATGGCCTTAATTTTTTCAGACATGTTTACCACCTTACAAGTATATAAATTTGCCCAGGGGCAAACCCCTGGGCGTGATTGTTCTTGTTTTAACTAGAGCTTTTAGAATAAACCTGTAATTATGCCGTTTTCATCAATGTCAATTACTTCTGCAGCAGGTCTCTTTGGCAGACCTGGCATTGTCATTATTGCACCGGCAATACATACAAAGAAGCCAGCGCCTGCTGATAATCGAACTTCTCTTACAGTAATTTTGAAGCCAGTGGGCCTGCCATACTTGGTAAGGTCATCAGAGAAGGAGTATTGTGTCTTAGCAACACATACTGGAAGCTCGCCATAGCCCTGCTTTTCATACATGGCAATTGATTTTTCAGCTGCATCTGTTAATACTACTCCATCAGCCCCGTAGATTTCCTTGGCAATGGTCTCAAGTTTTTCTTTTAAAGTGGTGTTTAATTCATAAATGGGTTTGAAGTTAGATGGCTTGGTTTCAATGGTTTCAATGACCTTTCTGGCTAATTCAGCTCCACCTTCTCCACCTTTAGCCCAGACTTCAGATAAGGCAACTTCTGCTCCTGCCGCCTGACAACGTTCAATTACAAACTTGAACTCTTCTTCAGTATCTGTTGGGAATCTGTTAACAGCAACTACTGCTGGTACGCCAAACTTCTTAACATTTTCAATATGTTTTTCCAGGTTTGCAAAGCCTTTAGCCAAAGCATCCATATTAACCTGACCTAGTTCAGTCTTTGGCACTCC
>JAGXSK010000077.1 GCA_018333845.1 Clostridia bacterium
TCCATGCTTAACTGTGGATAGCGGGTATCTGTGTCTCCGGCAAGGTTTTGTCCACCAGCAAGTTCAATTAAGCTATTGATAAAAGTGCCTGGCCCTGCAGACATTAATGGTTCATCCCATACCTCAAAAAACACAACCGGTCTTTCTTGATCCTTTACCTTGAGGACAACAGCATCTACCTTGGCCTGCATCTCGCTGGTTAATTTCTGGGCTGCCTCAGGAACACCCATTATTTCACCTGTCATTTGGATATTTTTAATCACCTGGTCAACACTTTCAGCATCCAGGCAGAATACTGTAATGCCTAATTGTTCTAACCTTTCAATTAGCTCCATCTGTACCCCAGCCGCCACAAAAACAATATGAGGCTCGGCATCTACAACAAGCTCAATATTGGGATTAGCAAAATCTCCCATTTTAGGTTTTTTTAATGCAGCTTCAGGATAATTACAGTACTCGGTAACGCCAATTATTCTCTCATCTAGTCCTAGTTCAAATAAAATTTCCGTTACTGCTGGCGTCAAGGATATAATCTTTTTAGGGGTTTCCTTGATTTCTACCTCCCTGCCCAGAACATCCTTGAAGATCTTACTATCTTCTCCCACAGTTGTGTCAGCCTTGCTGCCACAGCCAGCCAACAACATTACACAAACCATGAGTATTAAAGCTGCTTGATAAATATTCTTCATTTCCTATAAACCTCCTACAGTCCATCTTTGATTAACCCTTCTGTAACCCCTTTTTTAACGGCTGTACATATTAACTCCCCCAGCCTTGATTGGGTACCCACATCTGAAAACAAGTGTTCACCATCTACATTACAGGCCACTATTAAACCATCTGTTCCAGTACCGGTAGCTCCCCCTTCAGAAAAACAGCTTTTAACATTTAAATCTTGCAGGGCTGCTGTTTTTGCCTCTGTAACTACAATGGCTGTGCGAGCAAGGCACTCAATTGGAACAGCAAACTCAAGGACAAGGATAATATTGATGGTGCCTGCTATTGGTACAAACCTTCCATAATATATTTCATCATATGCGGCAGGTTCTCCTGCTCTTACAGCATTCACACCAGCACCAGCTGTGACCAGAGCAAGTAATGATGCTGCTCTATAAGATTGGTGAACAATGGAAGCATTATCCATGGAAGCTGATGTAATTAATCCTGTTGTCCTTTTACTATCTAATCCAAGCCTTCTGGCGTTGTATTCAAGATAGTTCTTTAAATTCCCACCTGGTAAATCCTCTGCTGTTTCCACCCATTGGGCTAACTGATGGTTAAAGCTGTGCTGTATTCTATTGATGCCTCCATTTAGTTGTGAGGTTGAAAAAGCAAACATTTCCTTATTATAGTTAATAAAAATTGTGTCCTCCTGCCTATGTATTTCATGCCCAGCAGGGCTTCTAAAAATAAGCTCAGATTTAGACATTTCCAAATTTTAGTCAGCCTCCATTATTTCCTTTAAACATGGTCATATAGAAACATTATCATAATATATTTCAACAGACATGCTCCTTGTTCCTGCATATATATGAATAAAACCTGTGGCACTTTACACCACAGGCTATTATTTTGCAAGAAGCACCTGATTTAACCAGCAATTTTTATTTTTCTATTTTTATTATAGGGTTGGAAAATACCTTCCATGAGCTGAAATTCTTCATTTAATATACCTGTGGCATGATGCATAAAATCATCCCTGATAAAGTATCTCAAATCGATGAAGCTAACCAGGTGACTATCATCTTTTCTTTGAACGGAAACATGGAATATGGGAGTGAAATCCTTAAACAGCCTGCCAAGCTTACTTTTTAAGGCTGCCTGTACAACAGGATGATTTATTTGCTTTCTATAGCTCCTCCTGATTTTCATTGCCCATGACAAAAACCTTATCTCCCCAACTGTAATATTATTATCATTTTCCAACAAAAAATGCCAGTTCCAGATGCTTATAACAGATGGAATCACAACTACCTTTTTATAGTTAGGGTATCTCCTTTTTACTACTACAGCTGCCTTTATTCGCATATATATCCTGAATAATAAATACCCAGTTATACAAATTGTTCCAATAGTATTGGCCATGGGAGAAAATACCTGTCCTGCCAGCCCTGCACCCATAATAAATATTAAAACTGGATCAAAGATGGTCAAAATCCCCAGGTTTTGTTTTTTCTTGGATAAGGGCCAAAAGAGCTTGGCACCATAAGAATTAAGAAAATCCAAAAACCCGTGTGTCAATGCTCCAAGAAAGGTCCACAAGAGTATTGTCAAAAAAGCCGTTTCAGGAAATAGCAAGCTTAGGAAACCAGCTATTCCAGCTGAGACAGCAGCAAATCCTATGAAGGAATGGGAAAAACCCCTGTGGTTTTTTAAATAAGCCACATCCCCTTTAGTTTGATAGATTATGTCTAAATCAGGAGCCATGGATCCTAAAACAGTGCCCAGAAAAATGGGGTCTGTTATGGACATGGGATTTCCTGAAAAAGAAGCTGTCAAAGCACCAGCTAGTGCATGAGTTAAAGGATCCATATTAACACCCCATTTCTAAATCCGACATCCCCCCAGCAAGAGTAAAACTTGCGCGACTGCGTGACAAACATAATTATACCACAAGAAGCAGGTAATCTCATTGTTAAATCATGTTAGTGGAAAAATATTAACATGGGATTTTATTTTTCACAGTATTCCTTAAAGGCTTGCAAGCTGTTTTTACAAGGAGAAGACAGCAGTATTGATTAAATCCAACTCTGACAGCTGTGATGCCTTCGCCGCCTTACCATGGTTTTCTGTATAAATATGAATATGCCTAAATTCATAACTATATCCCCTACGCTTATCATCTGCTGCATGGGCCAGCTGACATATATTATGTCTCCAAGGAAGGGAAGCAATGTTTCTGCTGTCATGACGGCATGGGTAATACTTTCTACAAGGTATACTATACTCTCCTCTGGTATATAGGTTGTCTTAACCGGCATGACCCCTCCATTTAAGGTAATTACTACAAAGTTTAGGAAGGTGCCAAGGGGTAAAAGAAAGTTAAATTGGTATCTATTTAACCAGAAGAAACAGAAAAGCAGTATATAGGTGCCTATATGGATTAGTGATCCAATATTGGCAGATATTAATACAGGAATATCCAAAAGACTTGAATCAACCCTGTTTAACATAAACTGCACCAAATAGGCAGCAAATAAAAAGCTAATTCCCCTTAATTGAATTAGCCCGAAATTTTTTATGTTACCCTTACGTATAAGTCCAACAATAATACTAAATATAAGTGTCTCAATAAACATAAATCTCTCCTTTTTAAAATGCCAATGACTTTTTGGCAGCTGTACTTTCTTTTATGGTTACAGCACTTTCATTAGGGAATAATTCTGAAAAACATTGCATAAATGCATCTACTACCCTGGGATCAAATTGTTGACCCGAGCACTCAATTATTTCATGAATTGCATTTGTGTAAGAGGTAGCATCTCTATAGGCCCTGTTACTAGTCATGGCATCAAAGCAGTCTGCAACTGCAATAATTCTTGCCATGAGGGGAATTTCTTCGCCTTTTAATCCGTCAGGATAACCAGAACCATCATATCTTTCATGGTGATGGAGAACAACCTTTTCTTCATCACTAAGGAGTTTGATGTCCTTGATAATATCAGCACCAATCTTTGGATGCTGCCTTACCAGGTCAAACTCACCATTAGTTAATTTTTCAACCTTATTCAGCAATGAGTCACTAACCGCAACCTTGCCAATGTCATGAAGCAGTGACAGATAATTTAGCTGTTCAAGCTGTGCAGCATCCAAAGACATTTGTCTGCCAATGGCAACGCTGTATGCAGCAACCCTCTCAGAATGACCCTTGGTGTATTGATCCTTTGCTTCAATGGATTTAACCAGGGTTTCTATTGTATTTAAATAATTGTCACGCATGTCCATGTAGAGTTTGAAGGAATGACGGGCCAGCAGGAAAGGCAGGAAAAACATTATCAAACCAAAGGGCCCAATGTAATAGTAGATGACGGCTACAACAAAACCTAAGGGCGTCAATGCCAGGTAATGAGGAGTTAAAAGTCTAAAATTTGTCAACCAAATATTCCAGGGGTTAAGTTTTTCACTTAAGCTTATAACTAATGTAACTAGAATAGTGTTTACTATGAAATATACTATACTTACTAAAAATACATTGGCCACAAGATATGCATCCATTGATATTGTTGCGCTAATCCAAGGATTGATTATTAAAGAAGCCAAATAAATTGATATTATTAATTGGCTTGCATTAAAAACTTCTTTTATCTTATTAGACCTTGATTCTCTAATGCCAATTATAATAGCGGAAGCTATTTCCGCCACTATAGATATAAATGGACCATAGTTGAGTATAACAGCTATATGTATAGCATAAGTAACTGTAACTGAACCACCTTTTGGAAGTTTAACCGTTAATAAATTAGCTAAGATTATAAAAACAAAAAATAAGGTTGCACCAAATAAATTTATTTCTTTCCAAATGAATGTACCTATAGAAAGATACAGAAATACTAAGGAAAGAAGAATAACTATAGCTATATATACTTTGGTCAAAAAATTAAAGTTTTTTGGCATATTATTATCATCCAGTTTTTATAATATTTTTAGGGGCCGTACTTTATATAAATACTACCATCTCCAAGAAGCACCACCAGCTAACAATAAAGCTGTCAATGCAGTTAAAACTTTAAACAATTTTGCCATTTGGAAAAACCCCCTTTTACG
>JAGXSK010000078.1 GCA_018333845.1 Clostridia bacterium
CTGGATTTATCTGCTGTTGTAGCAGCCAAGCAGCTGACCCATCTGCCGGTAATAGTCGATCCAAGTCATGGAACTGGAAAGTGGAGGCTGGTGAGCCCCATGGCCCTGGCAGCAGTTACGGCAGGAGCTGACGGTTTAATAATAGAGGTTCACCCAAGGCCCAGTGAGGCTTTATGTGATGGCTCTCAATCTCTTACCGAGGAGAACTATAATAAACTGTTGTCAAAAATAAAAAAAGTGGCTAACGCTGTAGAGAGGGAAGCTTAACTAATGCTTAATGCAACCAGGAAGGTGACAATTATAGGCCTGGGCCTGATAGGTGGCTCCTTTGCCCTGGCTTTAAAAAGGCTGTTTCCAGGAATAAACCTTTGTGGATATGATGTGGATGAGACTGCCCTGGTAAAGGGTCAGGAAGCAGGGATTATTGACTGGTTTTCCATGGATGTCAAGGAAGCTGTTAGGGATGCTGACTTGACGGTCATTTCTTGTTCTCTAAACCAAACAGTACCCATGGCAATAAAGGCAATTCCTCATATGAAAAGGGGTGCTATTTTAACAGATGTGGGCAGTGTTAAGGAAACCATAGTCACTTCAATTGAAGCAGTGCTTCCAGGAGATATAAGCTATGTTCCTGGCCATCCCATGGCCGGTTCTGAAAAAAAGGGTCTGGATGGAGCAGACACCTATTTATTTGAAAACTCGGCTTACATACTCACACCAACAGAAAAAACAGCCTGGGAAGCAGTAGATACCCTTTTGAACATTATCAAGGGAATAGGAGCAAGGCCTTTAATTATGAGCCCATCTGAACATGATAACCAGGTAGCAGCTGTAAGCCACCTGCCCCATTTGCTTGCAGCTGCCCTGGTAAATTCTGCAAGTGCCTTAAGGGACAGATATCCCGATTTGTTTCTCCTTGCAGCAGGAGGTTTTAGAGATACCACCAGGATAGCCTCCAGTCAGCCTGACATGTGGCGGGACATTTGTTTGAACAATAGAAGAGCTATTTTAGAGGTGCTGGAAATCCATGAAGGCAAGCTCGCTGAAATAAAAAAATCTATCCTGAAAGGTGATGGGGAGGGTCTTTTCTGCATATTTAAAAATGCACGGGAAAACAGGGAAAAAGTCCCAGCAGGCATCAAGGGTATACTGCCCGAGCTTTTTGAAATAGTAGTCGTGGTGCCGGACAGGCCAGGCATGATTGGTCAAATAGCTAACCTTTTAGGTGAAAGGAATATTAATATTATTGACATAGAAATACTTAGAGTTCGTGAAGGAGACGGAGGAACAATCCGGTTTGGTTTTCTTAATCGGGATGCTGCACAAGGGGCAGTAAAGGTATTAAGGGAAGAAAATTTTGTAGTTTATCCAAAGTTTAGTTAATATGTAAAAAGGTGTTGATTTCAAATGGTAATAAATAATGAATTAATTATAGAACCCAAAAGGGCTTTAAAGGGTACAGTGCGGGTCCCAGGGGATAAATCCATTTCCCACAGGGCAGTTATGCTTGGAAGCCTGGCTGATGGCGTTACCACAATTAAAGGTTTTCTCATGGGCGAGGACTGCTTGAGCACAGTCAGGTGCTTTCAGGAAATGGGTGTGGTCGCTGAAATAAATGAGGACAATGTGGTGGTTTATGGAAAGGGGCTTCATGGGTTAAACGAGCCCCAGGATGTTTTGGATGTGGGAAACTCGGGCACAACAATACGTCTAATGTCCGGCATCCTGGCGGGACAGAGCTTTACCTCTGTGGTTACAGGGGATTCTTCAATTCGTAAAAGACCCATGGGCAGGGTGACCAAACCTTTAAGGGAAATGGGAGCGACTATACTGGGCAGACAAAAGGGAGAACTCGCTCCACTGACAATTAGCGGCGGCAGTTTAAGGCCCATTTCTTATAAAACCCCTGTTGCCAGTGCCCAGATAAAGTCATCTATCCTGCTGGCAGGTTTATTTGCCAATGGGTGGACGGAGGTTATAGAACCAGAAAAGTCAAGGGATCATTCAGAAAGAATGCTAAGATATTTTGGAGCTGAGGTTGAGGTGGATGACCTGGCAGTGAGGATAAAGGGACATCCCATTCTAACAGGCAGGGAGATCCAGGTTCCTGGCGACATATCATCTGCCGCCTTCCTTTTGGTTGCAGGTGCTATAGTTCCTGATTCCAGGGTGGTTATCAAGGATGTTGGCCTAAACCCCACCAGGACAGGTATCATAGATGTCCTTAAAGAAATGGGTGCTAATCTTAAGATTATAGAAAACACAGCAGATACTGGAGAACCTTTAGGGGATTTAATTGTGGAAACAAGCAGTCTTAAGGGCATTAAGTTTGGGGGCCAACTAATACCAAGATTGGTGGACGAAATACCTGTAATAGCCGTGGCAGCTGCCTGTGCAGGGGGAATAACGGAAATAAGAGATGCTGCTGAACTTAAGGTTAAAGAAAGCAACCGCCTGGAGGCTATCTGCCAAGGACTTCAAAAAATGGGCGTGGATATTGAAGAACTGCCAGACGGGTTAAGGATAAAGGGAGGAAAGCCCATTAGGGGAGGGGTTACCCTTGACAGCCAGCAGGATCATAGAATAGCCATGGCATTAGCTGTAGCAGGTCTGGTTGCAGATAAGGGAATAACCATAAATAATGCAGAAGCAATTAACGTATCTTTCCCAGGGTTTAAGAACCTGTTGGATACATTGGAATCCTAGATACCAAGAAAGTAACAAACCATTGTATTTATTCTAAGAACCTGTTAGCTGCACTGGAGCAGCAGCCCAGCAGTTTTGAGAGGTCTTTTATTAACCATTCATTTTTAGCCATATGGGCAATTTAGCCATAAGGGCAAGGAGGTTATCCTATGTTGCGTTATCTTTCGGCAGGAGAATCCCATGGTCCTTCCCTTACTGCCATTGTAGAGGGAATGCCGGCAGGCATTGAAGTTGATATTGATTTAATAAATGATATGCTCAAAAGAAGACAAGGGGGATATGGCCGGGGTAAAAGGATGGCCATAGAAAATGATAAGGTAGAAATACTATCTGGAGTACGAAATGGAATAACCCTGGGAAGTCCTATTACCTTGGGCATTCACAACAAGGACTGGGAAAACTGGAAGGAGATCATGCATCCATACAAGGGAGCAAAGGTTCTGGAGAAGGTTGTCACCAAGCCCAGGCCTGGCCATGCCGATCTGCCAGGAGCTATAAAATATGACCACAGGGATATGCGCAATATACTTGAAAGGGCTAGCGCCAGGGAAACGGCCATTAGAACAGCAGTTGGAGGTCTGGCAAAATCACTTTTGAAAAAATATCATATCTGGTCCATTGCCCATGTAGTAAGAATTGGAAAGGTCGAGGTTAAGGAAGTAGATTATGAAAAGTTAAAGTTTACAGGGTCGGAAATATATAATACCCCTGTTTACTGCAGTGATCCTACAGCTAGCCAGGATATGACCAGGGAAATTGACAGGGCCAAGTCCCAGGGGGATTCTGTTGG
>JAGXSK010000079.1 GCA_018333845.1 Clostridia bacterium
ATTTGCAGGGAGGTGATATTAAGTAAAAGAAGATCGGGTTTGCTAGTCGTGTGCTTGTAGTAATTTGTTACAATACTTGTTCAGTACATTAATTCATTGGAGGAGGAAAAAGAATGAAAAAGATGAGGAAAAATTTTTTATGGTTAATAGTTGTAATTTCCTTGATAGGGCTGCTGTTAGTTGGTTGTGGAGGAGGGGATAAGCCAAAGGAGGAGCAGCCAAAGGCTGAGGAAAAGGTTTTTAAGGTAGGCATTAATAATTTTGGTCAAGCAAACTTTTTTGCCAGGGTTGGCAGGGAAGCAATGATTGAACAGATTGAGAAAAATGGCGGCGAGGTAATTGCAACTGTTACTGCTGATGTGCCAAGTAGATTAGCAGCAATTGAAAACATGATAGTTCAGGGTGTTGATGCCATTATCATCCAAGAAGGTGATATAACCCAGGTAGCTCCAGCATTAATTGAAGCTAAAGAAAAGGGTATAATTATTGGTTCAATGGATGCAGGTGATGCAGATTTTGTTGACGTGTTTGTTGAATCAGACAACAATCATCTGGGAACAGCAGCAGCCGAAAAGATGGTTGAATTGATAGGCGGCAAGGGGAATATAGTGGAAATATTTAATGATGCTGGTTCCATGATACGCGTCAGAAGAAACGCAATGCATGAAGTGATCAAGGCATACCCTGAGATCAAAATAGTAGCAGGCTTCACTTATGCATGGCCCGATTTCTTCCCAGATGGCAAGGCTAAAATGGAGGCTATTTTACAGGCTCATCCAAACCCTGGAGATATTGCAGCAGTATATGCAACCTTTGATGGCGTGGGACTTGCAGCAGCACAAGCCATCAGGGAAGCTGGGCTGCAGGACCATATAGTAATTGTAGGAATTGATGGAGATCCAGAGGCTTATAAGGAAATGGCATTACCAGACAGCCCCTTTAAGGCAACAATGGCCCAGGATCCTGACACAATTGCTAGAACAGTAGTGGATAATGTATTTGAATTATTAAAGGGCAATGAGATTCCAGAAAGACATATTTATATTCCAGGAATCCTTGTGACTAAAGATAATATTCCCCAGCAGTAAGGTTTTTGTATAAAAGCTTCTGAAGATTTTGGAAAGTACTAATTAATAGAGTAGGCATGGGGTTGAAATATACTTCATGCCTACCAAAAAAAAATATACGGGAGGAAAAATGTCTGCATTAAGTACTCTAGAAAAAAACAACAACATTATTGAAGCAAAAAATGTGGGCAAGGAATTCAACGGAGTCTGGGTTCTTAGGAATATAGATTTTGATTTAAGATCTGGAGAAATCCATTCCCTGGTTGGTGAAAATGGAGCAGGCAAATCTACCTTTATAAAAATATTATCAGGTATTTATTCACCCAGTGAAGGTTCAATTACTGTTGACGGTACACCTGCAGTTTTTAAAAATGTTAAGGAAAGTGAGGCCCATGGTATAAGGACTGTACACCAGGAAATTAACTTGGTGCCCTTTTTTAATGTTTATGAGAATGTCTTTCTAGGGTCAGAAAATAATTCAAAAACCATGGGCTTGCCTTTAGTAGATAAAGGTAAAATGAAAAGGGAAACTATTAAAGTACTAAAAGACCTGGGTATTGAGTTTGACGTAAGTAAACCTGCCCATCTGCTTAATGCCTCAATGGAAAGAATTGTGGAAATTTGTAAGGTGCTTGTTCATAAACCCAAGGTTATTGTGTTTGATGAGCCTACCACTTCTCTGGGAGAAAGTGAGAGACTTAGACTTTTAGAAGTAATAAAGGGATTAAAAAAGAAGGGAATAGGAATCATTTATATTTCCCATAACCTTGAAGAAGTCCTGGCAATATCTGATAGAATAACAGTTTTTAGAGATGGAAGTAAAATTAGCACAATTGACAGAAAAGACGCAACTACTGAAAAAATTATTAAAATGATGCTGGGGAATAAAACCTATAGTGATTATACAAGAAAACAGAGCTACAGGGCTGATGAGGTCTATCTGGAAGTAAATCATCTTTTTACCGATAAACTTCGTGATGTAAGTTTTAAACTTTATAAAGGAGAAATTTTAGGTATTGCAGGTGTTGTTGGTGCTGGTAAAAGTGAAATAGCAAATGCCCTTTTCGGTATTGACAGAATTCATAAAGGATCTATAAAGGTTTATGATAAAGAGTTATCTCCAACCCCTCAGAAGGCAGTTTCCTGTGGAATGGCTTATGTGCCTGAGGAAAGACAGGCTCAAGGTCTTATACTCAATTATTGTGTCATGAAAAACATTACACTCACATATTTAAAGAAATGGTGCAAATGGAGTGTAATAAACAAGCAAGAAGAAAAAAAAATTACAGAACAATATATTGGAACCTTATCAATTAAAACTACTGGCCCCAACCAGCTTATAAAACTGTTAAGTGGAGGTAACCAACAAAAGGTTATTCTAGCAAGATGGCTTGATGGAGATTTTAATATAGGAATATTTGATGAACCAACCAAAGGTATAGATATTAAAGCTAAAGAGGACATTTATCTTATTCTTGATAAACTTGCCCAACAGGGAAAATCTTCTCTTGTACTATCTTCCTATTTACCTGAACTGCTAGGTATCTGTGACAGAATACTGGTAATAAGAGATGGCAGAATTGTTAAGGAGTTTATTTCAAAAGAAGAGAAAATGCAAGAAAAGATAATGGCTGCCATGTTAGGAGGATGATATATTAATGGTTATTCCTTTGATAATTAAAGACAAAAGTAAAATTAAAGAATTCTTCAGAAAATATGGGACTGTACTAGGTGCCCTAATAATTTTTATAGCCTTTTCTTTAACAACAGAAAGATTCCTTACATCAAGCAATATGCTGATGCTCTTAAGACAAATGAGCATGCTGACAATTATTGCCCTGGGGTTTACCTTTGTCATGGGGGCTGGGGGATTTGATATGTCAATTGGCAGCGCTTGTGGTTTAATTACCATGTTATTTGCCTTAACCTTTTTAGGTACGGGCAGTCTGCTGTTAGGTTTAACGGTAGCCCTGGCCTGCGGTTTATTAATAGGCCTTGTTAACGGGTTTTTAGCGGCATATATTGGTCTGCCGGACTTTATCGCTACCTTTGCAGTAGGTTCCATAATATACGGGATTAAAATGATGCTTACCAGGGGAAATCCAATATTTTATCCTCCAGATATGCCTGCAGTATTTACATTTCTAGGCCAGGGCTTTGTCGGCCCAATACCTTTTCCCGTAATACTAATGTTTTTCTTTTTAGCCCTTGCTATTTTTGTTTTAAACAAAACCTCCCTGGGAAGACGTGTCTATGCCATAGGCGGCAACCCCACTGCAGCACTTTATGCAGGAATTAATATCAAGAAATACAGGTTAATTACCTTTTTAATCTCTGGGCTTAGTGTTGCCATAGCATCCATAATACTAACCTCCAGACTTGGATCTGCCCAGCCCCTGGCTGGTGAAGAGTATCTACTAGATGTTATTGCAGTTGTCTTTTTAAGCACCACCATGTTTGGGGAAGGTGAACCAACTCCAAGTGGAACCTTCGTTGGTGCCTTGATAATAAGCATGCTGAACAATGGACTGACAATGTTAAATGTTCAGTACTATTTCCAGTATATTACCAAGGGGTCTGTTGTAATTTTGGCAGTATTGTTAGCTGTTGCCTTTGGACAAAAACTAAGGGTTAAATTCTAAAGTGTTTAATTCTAAAGCATTGAGCTTGGGGGGAAATAAATGGCAGAGTATGTTTTCAAACTAGAAGATATTGAACCGCTCCTGGAAGGACTTGCAATACTTGGTACTGGAGGTGGCGGCAGTCCTGACTGGGGCAGGGCAATTATGAAATCTGACATGGAATCAGGTAGGGTGTACAGGATGGTGGATCCTGAGGATGTGCAGGATGATGCCTTTGTTATTTCCGGGGGGATTATGGGTTCAGTTAAGACCCTGGAGAAGCTGAGTATTGAACAGTTAATGAGCAAATGGGACAAAAGATTTGAACTTCTCATAGCTTTAAAGGCAATGGAAGGATATTTTAACAGGGAGGTTAATTATGTAGTTCCCTTTGAGGTTGGAGGTCTGAATACTCCTGTGATGTTTGCCCTGGCTGCCAGG
>JAGXSK010000080.1 GCA_018333845.1 Clostridia bacterium
AAATCATTGAATTAAAGAGATGCATGGAGCAGCTATCCCAGGAACAGCGCGATGTACTGCTGCTCAGGTATTTTGGTGATTTGAAATATCAGCATATTGCACAGGTATTAGGTAAAAAGGATTCTACAGTAAAAACAATGGGTTACAGAGCCCTGCAAAGACTAAGAACCCTCTGGCATAAACAAGGGGAGGTGGATTGAATGAGTGATATTAACAACGGGCACAAGGGCAAGGATAAGGTTATTGATATCCAGCATCATAAAGAAATTTTAGAAAGAGACCCAGAGATGACAAGCCTGCTCCTTAAAATGAGAAAGGTAAGGGAAAGGGTCCCTGTTAATTATGACTTAAAAGAAGAATTAAGGCAAAAATTTTTAAAACATGAACCACCTGGAAAGGACAACAGCACACAAGGGTTTATTTCTCCCATGAAAAGTAAATTACAGGAGGAAGTGGCCAAGAAAGAAAAACGAGTGCAGCTGTTTCAGTGGATGCTGTTTTTAATTCCCTTTGTGATTGTCATTGCAGCCATTCTCTACTCCTCTGCAGGAGATAAATCATCCTTTATTGACCAGCCCTTTCAAAGAGAAGAGCGGGAAATATTCTCTGCCAGCTTGGGAAGTAAAGACTTTAGCGTCACCATAGGTTCAAAAGGCAAGCTTTATTATATATTTAGAGGAAGCCTATGGGAAATGAAGTATAATGGTCAGGACAGTAGGGAGGTTTTGGCACCAGAAACAGGAATGGTTTTTAGGGAGGCTGCCTTGTCACCAGATGAAAAACAGCTTTTACTGATTGCAGAATCTGGCGGTAAAACCAGTTTATTCCTAGTGCATTTAGAAAATTTTAACAAAGAGCTGCTTTTACGTTCTCAAGCAGGCGAAACCCTTGGCCAGCCCGTCTGGTCTCCAGATGGAGGACAGATAATTTTTACTGTAGGCAAAAAGAGTGGGGAAGACTTCAAGTATGGAATATATAGATTGAACATTGCTGAAGGGGATAAAGGCCCAGAGTTTGTTACCCAGGGCTCACATGCAGCCTGGTCTCCAGATGGAAAGCAGCTGGCAGTCCAGAGGTATAATGATAATAATGAAGCAGAAATATGGGTAGTTGGAATAGAAGGAGAAAGTGAAACCTTGTGGGGATTGGGCGGTCAGCCCAGGTGGTCAAGTAAAAATCAATTAGCTTTTGTAAATGATAGACGCTGGGAAAAAATCCTTAGTTATGACTCGGAGGGAAACCCGTTACTCATATCAGAACAGAGGGTTCAGGAAATATGGGTGGCAGATCTGGAAGGTAAGGTTAAGATAAATCTTACCCAGCTGCCCGGGCCTGGTACGGAGGATGAAAGCAAACTGCTAAGAGAATGGGAAGCAATGGGGCTTAAGGATACTGTCATATGGGAATTGAGAAGCACAACCAAGGACAATAACCCACAATGGTCGCCAGATGGTAGCTTCTTAATAGTAGAGAGAAACCATAGAAATCACAGCACCTTAGTGTGGGTTAGAGCAGGGGGGGAGAGTAATGAATAGGGGAAAGAAAACTATTATATTTGTTTTGCTTGTTTTATTTATTAGTTTATATGGCACTGCTGCTGTGGCAGACAGCAATGTAACCATGAGGGCAAAGCCGGGCTTTAATGGTGTCTACAAGATAAACAGCCTGGTTATGGTACAGGTTATAGTTGAGAATAAAGGACCGGATCTCACTGGAAGACTCGTATTAATACCCAAGGAGCACATGAGTAACCGGGATAATATTAACTACTTTATGGACATTAAAGTTCCTGCCGGTGAAACAAAAAAGGTTGCCTTTTTGCTCCCTGGTGAGGTTGTAGCAAATAACAGTCAGATTAATCTCATTGCCAACAATAGAATCATGGCATGGTCACCTTTAGAAGGACTGCAAATACAAGACGGTCTTTTGGTCATGGGCATTTCTGAAAGGGGAGACATATATAAACCTGTTGTGGATTCCTTTGGTCGTGGAGATTACCCAAGAATCGTAACTGCAAAAACCATAGAGGCAGGTGATTTGCCGGAAAAATTGCTGCCGTTAAAAGCAATAGATTTAATTGTACTAGACGGTCCATTGGATGGAATCCCAACTGCTCACAAAGAAGTACTTAAGAGCTGGGTTGCCGGGGGAGGAATCCTGATTATTTCCCAGGGTGATGCCACTGGTCAAATCTTATTTGAGAAAAACCAAACCCCATTACTATATAGACAGCCCCTTGGAGAGGGAGCAATCATTACCAGCACCTTTGATCTTATGACAGGCTCAGGGTTAGGCAGGGATGAAGAGCTAGAGCTCTGGTGGGGATTGATGGAAAGTGAATTGCTTGTAAAGAGATCCCATATCAGCCACATGAATTCCTGGGGGAATTACTGGAGCTATGTGGACGCAGCCAATTATTTTGAGGATATAGCTTCCCCAAATTTAGTGGTTTATGCTGGCATCCTTGCCGCATATGTACTGCTAATTGGACCTGTGCTGTATCTTGTCTTGAGAAGATTTGACAAAAGAGACCTTGCATGGATAGTTATCCCAGCTGCAGCTATTGTATTAACCCTGGGTATTATGGGAGCAGGCAAAAACAGAATACCTGGAGATGGAATTGTCCAGATAGCATCTAATATAAACATTTTAAATTCCCAAACAGCATTTATAGAAGGTGCCGCTGCAGCCATTGTTCCCAAGGGAGGAAGCTACAGCTTTGAAATAGCCAGGAATACCAATGCAGCTCCAGTTATGAGGGGCGTGAGAGATACAACAATTAATGTAAAAGAAACAGGTGAACAGATAGTTAACTTTAACAGGGTGGAGTATTGGACTATTCGAAATATATACTTTACCAGCGAGCATAAAAACTTAGGTGCCATTGAAGGGAATTTGGTATTAGATGGCAGTGCACTCAAGGGAACCCTAACAAATAATACCGGATTGGACTTACAGGACGCGCTGTTATTAGCAGGAGCAAGGAGTATAACCATAGGAAATTGGCCTGCAGGAAGTGAAGTGGCCATTGCTGAAAACCTGGAATGGAAACCAGGTGAGGTCTTTTTAGAATGGGAAAGGAGTGTTGGTCCACATCGGGGAATGTTAAATCAAGCCCAGCAGAGACTGATGCAGGTGGAATATGAAAAGAAGCATCGCTTGCCAATGGCTCAAGATGTGGATAGGAAGTCTGCTAACCCACTAGATATTCCATATACAGGCTTCTGGAATATTACAATTAGCGGCTGGGCAGAGAATGATTTAGGAATAGCTGAAATTGCCAGGCTTAATACAACAAATAAGTCCAAGCACCTTGTTAATCAAGTTGTAACAGTTGATTTACAAGACGAAAACAGGGTCTTTTTTCC
>JAGXSK010000081.1 GCA_018333845.1 Clostridia bacterium
GCTTATACTTTAAAATCCTATAAAACCTCAGGAGCTAAAGATACTATTTTCATATATTCTTTATCTCTTAATTCCCTGGCAACGGGACCAAAAATCCTTGTTCCCCGGGGGTCTCCGTTATCATTTATAATAACAGCTGCATTTTCACTAAATCTAATATAGGTTCCATCTTTTCTTCTTATGGGTTTTTTAGTCCGAACTATAACAGCCTTTACAACATCTCCTTTTTTGACAACGCCTCCTGGTGTAGATTCTTTAACCGAACAAATAATCACGTCACCAATAGAAGCATAACGTCTGCCAGAGCCTCCTATAACTTTGATACATTGAAGGCGTTTGGCACCAGTATTGTCTCCAACTCTTAACATGGTCTGGACTTGTATCATAGTACTACCCCCTTCCTGATATGAAGCAGGATTTATAATGCTGCTTGTGTCTTTTAAATTTCCTGTGATCTTTCTAATATTTCTACAACCCGCCAGTTCTTATCCTTGCTCAATGGACGAGTCTCCATAATTTTAACCTTATCTCCAATATTGCATTCATTGTTTTCATCATGGGCTTTATACTTTTTCGTGTTTTTCATGGCTTTTTGGTAAAGTTTGTGACTGACAAAGTTTTCAACTGCCACAACAACTGTTTTATCCATTTTATTGCTTACCACTTTCCCAATACGGGTTTTACGGGCTGAACGTTCTACCAAGGTATTCCCTCCTTTTACTTCAGTTACCTAGCTGACCTTCATTAATCTCTATTTCTCTGAGTATAGTTTTGGCCCTAGCTATATCTTTTCTAACCTGTCTAATTCTCATTGGATTATCCAGCTGACCGGTTGCCAACTGAAACCTCAGGTTAAATAGTTCCTGCTTTAAATCGTCAACCTTACGAGCAACTTCCTGCTTTGATAAATCTCTTAATTTATTAGCTTTCATCGGCCTCACCACCCACTCCTGCACGTTTTACAAACTTGGTTTTTATTGAGAGTTTGTGAGAAGCTAGACGCATTGCTTCTTTTGCAATCTCTTCACTAACGCCTGCTAACTCAAACATAATTCGACCAGGCTTAACAACTGCAACCCAATACTCAGGTGCACCTTTACCACTACCCATACGTGTTTCAGCAGGTTTTGCTGTAACTGGTCTGTCTGGGAAGATTTTTATCCAAACCTTGCCGCCCCTTTTGATAAACCTTGTCATAGCAACACGGGCAGCTTCTATTTGACGGCTGCTGATCCAGCCATTTTCTAAAGCCTGTAAACCATATTCACCATAATCAATTTTATTGCCCTTATGGGCCGTTCCTTTCAAGGAACCTCTATGCTGTCTGCGAAATTTAACTCTTTTTGGCATCAACATTGGTTAGTTTCCCCCTTCCTGGGCAGGTTGTTTCTTTGCCTCCGGAAGAATTTCACCTTTATAAATCCAAACTTTAATACCAATTTTTCCATAAGTGGTATTAGCTTCGGCAAAACCGTAGTCTATATCAGCTCTCAATGTATGCAAGGGCACCTTACCTTCACTATACCATTCTGTCCTGGCCATTTCAGCACCAGCCAAACGACCAGCACACATGATCTTAATGCCTTCAGCACCAAATTTCCTTGAGCGACTAACGGCCTGTTTCATTGCTCTCCGGAAGGAAACACGTTTTTCTAACTGCTGGGCTACACCCTCAGCAACCAATTGAGCATCTAGCTCAGGTTTTTTAATTTCAATAATATTTATCGCTACCTGCTTGCCTGACATTTTTTCAATGTCTTTACGCAAAACTTCTACTTCTGCTCCGCCCTTGCCAATTACAATACCGGGTTTTGCTGTATGCACGGATACTTTAACTTTGTTTGCTGCCCTTTCTATTTCCACAGTAGAGATGCCGGAAACAAATAGCTTCTTCTTGATAAATTCGCGTATCTTAATGTCTTCATGAAGAAGTTCTGCATAGTTTTTGTCAGCATACCATTTTGCATCCCAATCTTTAATAATACCAATTCTTAATCCCTTAGGATGAACCTTTTGACCCACTAATTAACCTCCTCCCTTTCACTAACTACTACAGTTATATGGCTGGTTCTCTTGCGTATTCTATCTGCTCTTCCCATTGCCCTTGGTTTAAATCTTTTTAAAGTTGGACCTTGATCAATCATAATTTTGGCAATATACAATCTGTCCGTATCCATTTCATAATTATGTTCAGCATTAGCAGCAGCTGACTTTACAACTTTTGAGATAGGTAGTCCTGAACCCTTAGGGGAATATCTCAAAATAGCTAACGCTTCACGTACGCTCTTGCCTCTTATCAAATCAGCTACCTGACGTATCTTGGTAGGTGACATCCTTATATATTTAGCAACAGCTTTTACTTCCATATATTTGTACCCCCTTTCATCGTACATGACATAAGATGCAGGCTACATGATGCAGTTCATGATGCAGGATGCATGATACAGGAAGCAGGATTTTCTCTTGCCCCTTGCTACTTGCCCCTTGAACGCTTCTTGTCTCTTGCCCCTTGTCTCTTGAATGTCTCTCTATTTCAGACTAGTTGACCTTTCAGTATGGGATCCATGGCCTTTAAAGGTCCTGGTTGGCGCAAATTCGCCCAGCTTATGTCCTACCATGTCCTCAGTAATGTAAACAGGTATATGCTTGCGTCCATCATGAACGGCTATTGTGTGACCTACCATTTGAGGAAAAATAGTAGAGCTTCTTGACCACGTCTTAATTACCTTCTTTTCACCTTTTTCATTAATGGTTTCAATTTTCTTTAACAATTTTGGATCACAAAAGGGACCCTTTTTTAGAGATCTGCCCATTAGTGACAACCCCCCTTTCTAAAGCCTTTAAGCATTCCTACGTTTTACAATATATTTGTCTGACGGTTTGTTCTTCTTCCTGGTTTTAGCTCCAAGTGCTGGTTTACCCCATGGTGTAACTGGATTACGACCTATTGGTGATCTACCCTCACCACCACCATGTGGGTGGTCAACAGGGTTCATTACTACACCACGAACAACTGGCCTTCTTCCTAACCAACGAGACCTACCAGCTTTTCCAACGGTAATATTCTCATGATCTAGGTTGCCCACCTGGCCGATAGTTGCTCTGCATCTTACGTGTACCAACCTTACTTCCCCAGATGGTAATCTTACATGTGCATAGTTGCCCTCTTTTGCCATAAGCTGTGCCGAGGCTCCAGCAGATCTAACCATCTGTGCACCTTTGCCTTCTTTTAATTCAATGTTGTGGATTATGCTACCAACAGGAATATTTTGTAGCGGTAGACAATTGCCAACTTTAATATCAGATTCTGGACCTGATTCTATTTTATCTCCAACCTTTAAACCATTTGGTGCTAGAATATATCTTTTTTCCCCATCTGCATAATTTACTAGTGCTATATTTGCAGAACGGTTTGGATCATATTCAATGGTAGCTACAGTTGCTGGAATACCATCCTTATTCCTTTTGAAATCAATTACTCTATAAGCTCTCTTATGTCCACCGCCCCTGTGTCTAACTGTTATTCTACCCTGGGCATTACGGCCAGACTTTTTTCTTAAGGGAGCTAACAGACTCTTTTCTGGCTTATCCGTTGTGATTTCTTCAAAAGTTGAAACAGTCATCTGACGTCTACCAGGAGAGGTTGGCTTGAATTTCTTGATACCCATGAATATCCCTCCTTATTTTATAATCCTTCAATGATCTCAATTTTGTCTCCCTCTTTTAAGGTAACAATGGCCTTCTTACGAACAGGAGTTTTTCCAACAAAACGTCCCATTCTTCTATTTTTACCCTTAACCTTAAGGGTATTAACCTTTTCCACGGTTACTTTAAATATCTTTTCAACGGCATTTGCAATTTCTACCTTGTTAGCTTTATTATCAACAATAAATGTATACTTGTTTTCTGCCATTAAGTCAGTGGTCTTTTCAGAGATAACAGGTTTAATAATAATGTCATGAGGATTACGCATTATGCCAACACCTCCTCGACCTTTGCAACAGCGTCCCTGGTCATGATTAATTTCTCATGATTTACTATATCGTAAACATTGATGTTGTTTGAATTTATTACAGAAACACCTTCAATGTTCCTAATGGATTTGGTAACATTGTCATCCTTCTCGGCAATAATTACTAATGTTTTTATGTCTGCATTATTCAGCGCCTTTAGTACGTTTACCATTTCCTTTGTTTTTGGTGCTTCAAAGGAAAGATGGTCCAATACAATAAACTTGTCGTCCTTTACCTTGGATGAAAGCGCAGATTTTAAAGCCACTCTTTTTAATTTTCTTGGCACACTATAGCTATAGTCTCTTGGTTTTGGTCCAAAGATTATTGAACCACCTCTCCACAAGGGAGAGCGTATTGATCCAACTCTAGCCCTACCTGTACCCTTTTGTCTCCATGGTTTTTTACCGCCGCCTCTTACTTCTCCCCTGCTCTTAGTAGAATGAGTTCCCCTTCTAAGATTTGCAAGGTGATTTACCACAACCTGATGCACTGCAGCTTGATTTATATTGGCAGCAAAAATACTGTCATTTAATTCTAAATCTCCAACTTGTTGGCCTTGGATATTATAGATTGCTACAACGGGCATTGCACTGCCTCCTTTCCCAACAGAATTATTACTTGGCCTTTACTGAATTCTTTACATAAACTAAACCTTTACTAGGACCAGGAACTGCGCCCTTAACTAACAACAGGTTCTCAGCTGGAAAAACCTTTACTATTTCCAGGTTCAAGGTTGTCACCTTTTCTCCACCCATACGTCCTGGCATTTTACGACCTTTAAATACCCTGGCTGGACCTTTGGCACTTAATGAACCAGTACCCCTATGATATTTCGAACCATGGCTTGTTGGTCCCCTGCCAAAATTGTGCCTTTTGATTGAACCAGTAAAGCCTTTACCTTTGGACCTGGCAGTAACATCCACCTTGTCTCCAGGATTAAATATTTCAACATTTATTGCCTGCCCAGCCTCATACTGGTCTACATTTTCAACCCTGAATTCTTTAACATATTTAAAAACCTTATTGTTTCCTATCTTTGCAAAGTGACCCTTCATGGGTTTGTTTACTCTACTTGGCTTTGCTTCATAAAATCCTACTTGAATAGCATTATATCCATCTGTTTCCACAGTTTTTTTCTGAAGCACTATGCATGGACCTGCAGCTATTACAGTAACTGGCACAACTTCACCTGTATCTTTAAATACCTGGGTCATACCCTTTTTAATTCCCAAAATAGCGTTGGACATTTTCTACACCCCCCTTTTTACTAAAGTTTTATTTCGATGTCTACGCCAGCCGGTAAGTCAAGACGCATTAGGGCATCTACTGTTTTAGGTGTAGGTTCGTTTATATCAATGAGTCTTTTATGAGTCCTCATTTCAAACTGTTCCCTTGAATCTTTGTTGACGTGGGGAGACCTCAAAATTGTATATATATTCTTTTCAGTAGGAAGTGGAATAGGTCCAGATACATTTGCACCGGTCCTTTTTGCAGTTTCTACAATCCTTTGGGACGATTGATCAAGCAACTGATGATCAAAAGCTTTAAGACGAATTCTAATTTTATTTTTTGCCATTTTTTATTCCTCCTAACGCCCGATTATTATATTACGGACAATTCTCAGTGAAAATTTCCTGCC
>JAGXSK010000082.1 GCA_018333845.1 Clostridia bacterium
CACCAGGGGTCATTTCACTGCAAACAGATGTTAGACTATGGAACAAACATTATAGGTGGAGTATCCCCTGGCAAGGGTGGCACTAAAATCCATGACGTATCTGTCTATGATAGTGTTTCCATGGTTAGGCAGCATCAAGGAGGCATTGATGTAAGCATCATATTTGTCCCTGCTTCTTACGCCAGGGATGCTGCCCTTGAAGCCATTTATAACCAGGTTTCTATGATTGTATTAATAACGGAACATATTCCACTAAAGGATGCAGTTATTATCATGAATGCTGCACAAAAAAAGGGAACTGCTGTTTTAGGTCCTAACACTTACGGCATTGTAAGTTCTGGGTTATCCAAGGTTGGAATTATGCCTGGTCAGTATTTTCAACCTGGACCAGTAGGGGTTGTCAGCAGAAGTGGAACTCTAAGCTATGAGATAGTGGGGAACCTATACAAGAATGGATTAGGCACCTCAACGGTTGTTGGACTGGGAGGCGACAGAATAACAGGTCTGACATTCCCTGAAATTTTAGGAAGCTTTCAAAAGGATAATGATACCAGGGCAATTGTGCTAATTGGAGAAATTGGAGGCACAGCGGAAGAAGATGCTGCAGAATATATAAAGGGGCATATTACCAAACCAGTTGTAGCATATCTTGCTGGCAAAAGTGCACCCCCTGGCAAAAGAATGGGCCATGCAGGAGCCATTATAGAAAAGGGAATGGGTACTTTTGAAGCTAAAGTCAAAGCATTGAAAAATGCAGGAGTTTTTGTTGCTTCCGTACCTTCCCAGGTACCATTAATAATTAGAAATGAATTAGGAGGACTATGATTTATGGGAGATGTAAGAAAAAAAGCCCTGGCTGACCAATATGGCAATTGGGAAAAAAAAACACATAAATTTGTGTCCAAAAGGCCTGAAAGAAAGGAAAAATTCACAACTGAATCCAACATTACTATTCAAAGAACATATACACCCCTTGACTTGGAAGGTTTCGACTATTTAGATCAGCTTGGAATGCCTGGTGAGTATCCCTACACAAGGGGAGTTCAACCTACCATGTACAGGGGTAGATATTGGACAATGCGCCAATATGCTGGTTTTGGAACTGCAGAGGAAACAAATGCTAGGTTTAAATACTTGTTGAAACAAGGACAAACTGGCCTGAGTGTTGCTTTTGACTTGCCCACACAAATAGGCTATGACTCTGACCATTATCTAGCCATGGGTGAAATAGGTAAGGTTGGTGTAGCAATAGACTCCCTGGCTGATATGGAAATTCTTTTTGATGGAATCCCCCTGGATAAAGTGAGCTGCTCCATGACTATTAATGCTCCAGCAGCTATTTTACTTGCCATGTATATTGCAGTGGCGGAAAAACAGGGGGTTTCTGCTGGTCAAATATCCGGGACAATCCAAAATGATATATTAAAGGAATATGTAGCCAGGGGAACCTATATATTCCCCCCAAAAGAATCTATGAAGCTAATCACAGATATTTTTGCTTACTGTTCAACAAATGTACCAAACTGGAATACAATCAGCATTAGCGGTTATCATATACGGGAAGCAGGAGCAAATGCGGTTCAGGAGATAGCATTTACCCTGGCAAACGGCATAGCATATGTAGAAGCTGCCGTTAAGGCCGGATTAGATGTAGATGATTTTGCCCCTCGCTTATCCTTCTTTTTCAATGCACATACAAACTTCTTTGAAGAGGTCTGCAAATATAGGGCCGCTAGAAGACTTTGGGCTAGAATTATGAAGGAAAGGTTTGGAGCCAGGGACCCTAAATCCATGATGCTGCGCTTTCATACCCAGACAGGGGGCAGCACCTTAACTGCCCAACAGCCAGATGTAAATATTATGAGGGTTGCATATCAAGCTTTAAGTGCGGTTCTTGGAGGAACACAGTCCCTGCACACCAATTCCAAAGATGAAGCCCTGGCACTACCTAATGAACATTCAGTTCTTATCGCTCTTAGAACACAACAGGTTATTGCAGAAGAAATAGGGGTTGCAGACAGTGTTGATCCCCTTGCCGGTTCTTATTTTATTGAAAAACTCACAAATGAAATTGAAGAACAGGCTATGGAATATATTAAAAAAATTGATGAGTTAGGTGGATCTCCTAAAGCAATTGAAGAAGGCTTTATTCAAAGGGAAATACAGGATAATGCCTATAAATATCAAAGGTCTGTTGAAAGTAATGAAAAGGTAGTAATTGGAGTTAACAAGTACGTAATTGATGAAAAACCTCCAACTGACTTGCAAAAATTAGATCCAGAAATTGCCCAGAGACAATTACAAAAGCTGCAGGGTGTTAAATCAAACAGAGATTCTCAAAAGGTTACTGCTTGTTTAGAAAGACTAAAAGAAGCAGCCAAGGGTACAGATAACCTAATGCCTTATATTTTAGAAGCTGTAAAGGATTATGCAACTTTGGGTGAAATATGCGGAGTTCTTAGAGGGGTTTATGGAGAATATGAACAAAGGATCAATTTTTAATAGGGGAGGTTCCACTTGATTATGGATAAACGTATTAGAGTTCTAGTAGCTAAGGCTGGATTAGATGGTCACGATAGGGGTGCAAAGATAATTGCCCAGTCCTTAAGAGATGCTGGTATGGAAGTAATATATACAGGTCTTAGACAAACACCAGAACAAATAGTTAAGACAGCTTTACAGGAGGACGTACAGGTAATAGGAATAAGCTGCCTTTCAGGAGCACATATGCACTTGTTGCCACCCATTGTCCAAAAGCTTAAGGAAAGTGAAGCCTCTGATATAATGGTACTCCTTGGCGGAGTAATACCGGCAGAAGATATTACTGATCTTAAAAAAACTGGGGTTAAAGAAGTTTTTACACCAGGGACACCTACCTCCAGGGTGATTGAGTTTATTAAGAATAATGTTCAATTATAATTGATAAGGAGGTTTTTTATGATAAGCAAAATAGATCACATTGGTGTAGCTGTATCCAATATTGATGAAGCCAAAAAACTCTATGAAGAGGTTTTTGGCTTAGAGGTTTCAGGTATAGAAGTGGTTGAAGAGCAAAAGGTTAAGGTAGCCTTTATACCAACTGGCAACAGCAAGATTGAATTGCTTGAAAGTACAGACCCAGAAGGACCCGTCGCAAAATATTTGGCAAAAAGGGGTGAGGGTATTCAGCACATGGCTTTAAGAGTAACTAACATAACAGAAGCCCTGGAAGAGGTTAAATCCAAGGGAATTCGTGTAATCGATGAAAAGCCCAGATATGGGGCAGGAGGAGCAAAAATCGCTTTCTTACACCCCAAGGATACCAATGGTGTCTTAATTGAGCTTTGTGAAAGAGAATAGTATTGGGGGAAAAGCTAATGAGAGAAATAAAATTCAAAGATATTGTAAATGCTATTGCTGAACTTTGTATAAAAATTAATTATGAATTAGACGAGGACGTTATAGATAGCTTTACCAAATCGCTTGCTGCTGAGAAATCTCCTGTGGGAAAAGAAGTTTTAGAATTATTAATTGAAAATGCAAAAATAGCCAAGGATGAACAGGTTCCCATTTGTCAAGATACTGGTACAGCTGTTGTCTTTATAGAGCTAGGCCAAGATGTAATAATAAAGGGCGGAAACCTAACAGAAGCTGTTGAAGACGGGGTGCGAAAGGGCTATTTAGAAGGCTACCTCCGGAAATCAATGTGCAATCCCTTTACAAGGGCTAATACTGGCGATAATTGCCCTCCAATAATTCACACCCAGATAGTACCTGGTGATAGGCTTTCAGTTTCAATTGCAGCCAAGGGTGGAGGCAGTGAAAACATGAGTAGCCTTGCCATGCTTACTCCATCAGATGGAATAGAAGGCGTAAAAAAATTTGTAATTGAAACTGTGGATAAAGCAGGCCCTAACCCATGCCCACCATTAGTAGTAGGCATTGGAGTAGGCGGCAACTTTGAA
Organism: Clostridia bacterium; assembly: GCA_018333845.1. Taxonomy (GTDB): domain Bacteria; phylum Bacillota; class DSM-16504; order Desulfitibacterales; family Desulfitibacteraceae; genus Desulfitibacter. The sequence continues at coordinate 3,945 of JAGXSK010000082.1, forward strand.
ACCTGTGCAATTTTAGCAAAAAAAGCCTTAATGAGAAAGCTAGGTGAACCTAGTAAAGATGAAACTGCTGCAAGACTAGAAAAAGAATTATTATCTGAATTAAACAAAACTGGCATTGGCCCATCGGGTTTTGGCGGTACAACCACAGTCATTGGAGTACACATTGATGTAATGCCCTGCCATATAGCCAGTTTTCCAGTTGCTGTGAACTTAAACTGCCATGCAGCAAGACATGGAAAAGTTGTATTATAGGGAGGAGTTTATACCATGGAAGAGATTAAAATTACCACACCCCTGGACACTGAAACTGTTTGTAAGCTTAAAACAGGTAATAAGGTATTAATTTCTGGAACCATCTATACAGCAAGAGATGCAGCTCACAAAAGAATGATTGACATGCTTAAAAAGGGAAAAGAGCTTCCCTTTGATATAAAAGGACAAGTAATCTACTATGTAGGCCCAACTCCACCAAAACCTGGCAAGGTAATTGGTTCAGCCGGACCAACCACTAGTACAAGAATGGATGCCTATACACCAGAGTTATTAAAATTAGGATTAAAGGGAATGATAGGAAAGGGCATACGCTCCCAGACTGTAAAGGATGCCATTTCCAAGTACAAGGGAGTTTATTTTGCCGGTGTAGGGGGAGCAGCAGCGGTCATATCAAAGTCAATAATATCTGCCAGACTAATTGCCTTTGAAGATTTAGGGCCTGAGGCTATACAAGAGTTGGTTGTAAAAGACTTTCCTGCTGTAGTTGTAAACGACTGTCATGGAGGAGATTTATATATAGAAGGAAGAAAACAGTTCTTAAGCAATTCCTAATGTTTAGATTTTGAAATAATAGTACTTATACAAAATCTCCCTGCATAGACATATATTAAAGCTTGTCTACAGGGAGTTCTTTATGGATTTAATAATATCTATGTTAATAGCCCTGTCCATTGGCATTATTCCCATAAAAAAGATATTTACAAGGATCTTCTTTTCCTACAGGAATCTATTCATGGATTATTATGACCTTAAAAAGTGCTATGCTGTATGGGGGCATGTATCATATTTTCTGCCATTGCTAGACTTTTTAAGAGCACCAATTCTGTATTACAGTTTGAACATGTTGGAAGTTCAGGCCAATACCTTACTAGCCATTTCTATCCTTATAGCTTCATGGATTATAAACCCTTTAAGAGATTTATTTTATGGAAGAGGCATGATTATTTTTTTAGGAATTTTTTTAGTTGTCAACATGGAAATCTTTAAAGTAGTAGCCCTAGTATATATATCACTATTATTTTTGAGCCGTTACCAAAGTGTGGCAAGCTTCCTAACAGGTGTTGCAGCAGTTCCTGTGGTTATATACAGCGCGGACTACATATTAATTGAACTAGTTTTTGTAATGTTATTCTCATGTACCGTAGTGTATCATTATAAAAGTTCCTTTTACCAAATATTAAATAAGAGATTTTTTCACCTTTTCTCTTAACTTGAATAAGATAATAGAGAACTTCAGTCAAGGAGGGGAAGGACATGAAAGTCTATTTTATTCCAATTCCAGGTTTTTTAAAGGGTATTCTTAGAAAAATTCTAAAGCAATAAAGAAGTCAAGAGAGGGCGGGTTCCTTAACCGCCCTCTTTTTGCACGACTTTATTATAATACTAGTTCTATTTTTCTGATACCCCGAAAATTCCTCCAAGGGCTCCTGCTACTAAACATAGTCCCAACTGTTTTGCAATGGCAGAGAAGGTTACGGTTGTTCCATCAAAAATTGCTATAATACCTGTTAAAACAAAAAAAGTTAAACCAACACTAGCTCCTAATAAAAGCCCTTTTGACCCAACACTCTTGGCTGTAATTCGTCCTCCCCAAAAAACGCTTACAACTATAATCACAGCTGATAAAGCAGAGAGCATGGTTTCCTGCATGGGAGTGAAGAAAAAGATTATTCCAAGAATTACTGAAAGTGCTATTGCAAGAATGATACTATTTAGTAATCCATTCAAAATTGGATGAAACTTGAAAGTATTTGGCCCTGGTATATTTCTAAGAGACGGCATGTTAAAACCTCCCTAAAACATATTTTGTTAGATTGTATGCTATAAAACCGCAATTATGCTTTTTATATCCTAAAATCATCTATTATAATGAGAGGTTTTTATAAATGGATGTCGAATAAAAACAGATGATTTAGTTGAATACAGCCTTTTAATTATAGACATGGAGGAAGCATTAATGAAAATTGGATATCCAGCCACCCTTACGTATTATACACATTTTCTTTTATGGAAAAGCTTCTTTAATTCTCTTGGTCATGAGGTGATTATCTCCCCAAAGACATCAAAAAATATACTTGAAAGCGGTGTTAAAGATACTGTTACCGATGCATGTATTCCCATAAAAATCTTACATGGTCATGTAAGTGCTTTAAAAGGAAAAGTTGATCTTGTTTTCATTCCCAGAATGGTTAGTATTGTTAAGGATGAAACTTTTTGTCCCAAGTTTTTGGGACTGCCTGAAATGGTACAGTACTCAATTGAAAATGTACCAAAAATTCTTTCCCCACAAATTGAGCTTAAGCGTGGCTTCTGGCAAATATATAAGGTGTTAAAGTCATTAGGCCAACAATTAGGTGCAACAAAAAAAGAGATTTATAAAGCAATATTTACAGCCATGAAAACCCAATTTAAGTATGAAAAGCTATTAGCCTCTGGTTTTTTTCCTAAAGAGGCAGTAGATATTATTGAAGGAAATAAAATCCCTGTAGCAAAAGACTTCTCAAATGGTATTAGCCTTGCAGTATTGGGTTATCCCTACCAGATTTATGATTCTTATATTACAGTGAACATGCTGGAAAACCTTAAAAATATGGGTGTTAATACGTGGACCTGTGAAATGGTACCCCTCCGCAAGCAAAAAAAATATAGAAAAGTCCTGCCAAAAGAGTTATTCTGGTACTATAGCAATATTGTTATGAGATGCACATATTATTATTTAAAGGATAAGAGGATGGATGGCATAATACATGTTACTGCTTTTGGCTGCGGCCCCGACGCCATACTGGATAAATTAATGGAGTTAGAATGTAAAAGCCACAATGTACCTTATTTAAATATCACAATTGATGAACATACAGGTGAGGCGGGTATATTAACACGGTTAGAGGCATTTGTGGACATGTTAAAAATACGGAGGGATCTCAATTGAAAGTATCATTTCCTCATATGGGAACTTCGCATATAGCTTTTAAACAATTCATTGAAAGATTAGGCCATGAACCTATAGTTCCTCCAACCCCCAGCAAAAAGACTTTAAGTTATGGAGTTCAGTATTCGCCTGAATTTGCATGTATACCTTTTAAAGTACTCATGGGAACATATGTGGAGGTTCTAGAAAAAGGTGCTGAAATGATTATTTCTTCTGGGGGACATGGTCCCTGCAGAGCAGGTCTGTATGGAATGCTCCATGAAAAGATATTAAAGGATGCAGGTTATGATTTTGAAATGATCATATTAGATGCTCCCCTTAAAAACCCCAAGGATTTCATTAGCAAAATCAATAGAATTATTAAACCCAATAAAGTTGGCTGGTATAGATTTATCCAAGAATTCAAATTTGGCTGGGCTAAATTGAAAGTCCTGGATATGGTAGAAGCTTACTCACACAAAATAAGACCCTATGAGGTAACTAAAGGCCAAACAACCAGGAGTTTTATTAAAACACTAACGTTAATAGCACAAGCCCAAACATCAGAGGAATTGGAGAATGCCAGGCGTCAGGGAATAAAATTACTTGATGAGGTAGAGCAGGACAGGTCTAGAAAACCTTTGAAGGTAGGAATAATAGGAGAAATTTATGTTGTCATTGAACCTTTCATGAATTTTGATATTCAGGTATTACTTGGTGAAATGGGTGTTGAAACCCACCGTTCCATCTATTTAACCCAGTGGACAAAGGACAATGCTGCTAAAGGAAAGGGTGAATTAGACGTAATAGCATGTGCTCCACCTTACCTTAACCAAAAAGTTGGAGGGCATGGAATAATTTCAATAGGGGAAACAGTAATTTATGCGAAAAATGGTTATGATGGAGTAATACAATTGGCTCCTTTTACATGTATTCCAGAAATAGTAGCAAAAAGTATAATTCCACAAATCACCAAAGATTATGGAATACCTGTTCTCTCTTTAACAATTGATGAACAAACTGCAAAAACAGGTGTTCAGACAAGACTCGAAGCTTTTATTGATTTAATGCTGCACCAAAGATCTGTAAAAGGAGGAGGAAAATCACATGAAGTGCGTCTTGGGAGTTGACGTAGGTTCTGTCAGTACAAATATTGTTGTGTTAGATGAAGTTTTAAATGTTGTGGAATCACTTTATTTACGAACCCAGGGTAATCCTATTAATGCAATTACCAGGGGTCTAAAGCATATTGAGAAAAAACTGCCGGATAACGTTGAAGTCATAAGTGTTGGCACTACTGGAAGTGGAAGAATCCTGGCAGGAGTTATAATTGGTGCCGATATAATCAAAAACGAGATTACTGCCCATGCTGTTGCAGCTTCTAGAGAAGTCCCAGATGCACAAACTGTAATAGAAATTGGAGGTCAGGACTCCAAAATAATTATTCTAAAAGACGGTATAGTAGTTGACTTTGCCATGAACACAGTATGTGCTGCAGGAACAGGGTCTTTCTTGGACCAGCAGGCTTCGCGTCTTGGGATACCTATAGAAAGTTTTGGGGAAATGGCATTAAAATCCACAGTGCCGGTTAGAATAGCAGGTAGATGCACTGTTTTTGCTGAATCTGATATGATTCATAAGCAACAAATGGGACATAAAAAAGAAGACATAATAAAAGGTTTATGTGATGCTCTTGTAAGAAATTATCTCAATAATGTTGGTAAGGGTAAGAACATACAGCCAACCATTGTATTCCAGGGAGGAGTTGCGGCAAACAAGGGAATCCATAAGGCTTTCGAAGAACAGCTTAAAAAGGATATTGTAATACCACCAAACTTTTCTGTTATGGGTGCCATTGGTGCCGCTCTTCTTGCTAAACAGCATGTCAAAGTAAATAATACTAACACCAAATTTAAAGGGTTTCAAGTCAGCGAATTAGAGTATGATGCTTCTAGTTTTGAATGCACCGGGTGTTCTAACTTATGTGAAGTTATAAACATCAAAAATAATGAGCAGATAATTGCAAGATGGGGAAGCAGATGTGGCAAATGGGAAACCATGGTTATTTAAGGGGTGCTTGTGCTTGTTATTAGATAAAATACATATAAAGGAGTAAACTAAAAGTGAAAAATTCTTTAGAAGTTATTTGTCAAAAACTACAAGAAAAGGAATATAAACTTACCCCACAAAGAAAAACAATTTTAAAAGTTTTATTGGATAATGAAGAAAAACACTTAAGTGCAGAGGATATTTATCAAATTGTCAAACATCATTATCCTGAAATAGGACTGGCAACTGTTTACAGAACTCTAGAATTATTAGCAGATATTGACATTTTGCAAAAAATGAACTTTGATGATGGCAAAGCTCGTTATGAATTTTCCAGTCATGATGAACACCATCATCACCATTTAATCTGCTTAAAATGTGGTAAGGTCATAGAATTTAATGATGATTTACTGGATGTTTTAGAAAAGAC
>JAGXSK010000083.1 GCA_018333845.1 Clostridia bacterium
GACAGTTGCGCTTAAGGACTCAGCTGAAAATATTATGAAGAGGCTAATATTTACTGATGAAGACTCCAACTTGATTGAAGAAGAAATCGTAAATGATGACAATTACTGGAGATACTTGAGAGAGGTCAAGGAGGATATCGAATACTTTCGTGATACTCATAAAAAGGCAAAAATACAATGTCGTATCAATGGAATGGATGCAAAACAAGCTGCAGACTTTTTGGCGAAGCTGCTTGTAGAGGCTCATATTCAACCTGATTTCGAAAAGTAGAATAATAGATGATAAAATATTTGGCGGCATCTATATTGCCTAACTTCTCATAACTTCAAATTACCAAGGGTTTCAGGGTTTAACTTGAAACTCTTTTTTTGTCATTGTTGCCAAAAATGATTTTGATAACATTTAATAGTTAACTAAATATTTTACGGCAAAATCGTAATTGCATTTTTAACCACTGCTGTAGTATAATGTCAAGTACTAGCACCAAGTAATAAAACCAGTTAGCATAATTTATAGGCAGAGCCTTATTTTTCAGGGTATACAGAGTTTTACAATTGACTAATTAGTGAATATTAGTAAATATAAGGAGGCTTTTATATGGAAATAAAAGATATTAAAGATTTAATTTTAACAATAGACAAAACTAGTATAGAAACAGTAGAAATAGAAAAAAGTGATATTAAAATAAAGATAAATAAAAAATTGACAAATGAAAATAGTAACTGGGTAAAACCAACGGTAGAAAAGTTAAAAGATAATAACATGGCAATAGAAGAAATAGAGATAGATACAAATGATAGAAAATTTGAGGGTGATATTTCAGAGTATGACAATTTCTTAACTGATGATGAAAATATATATATAGTAAAATCTCCGATTGTAGGTACCTTTTATGGAGCTCCAAGTCCTGATTCCCCGCCTTTTGTAAAAGTAGGAGATAAGGTGGAGCAAGGCCAAACTTTATGTATAGTTGAAGCCATGAAGATGATGAATGGAATAGAATGTGAAGTAGCAGGTGAAATTATAGAAATATTGACAAAGGATGGAGATATAGTTGAATACGGTCAGCCTTTAATGAGGATTGGGAGGTAGTAGGGAAATGTTTAAAAAAATACTCATTGCTAACAGAGGTGAAATAGCCCTTAGAATCATTAGGACCTGTAAAGACATGGGAATAAAAGCCGTATCGGTATATTCAGAAATAGAAAGGGATTCGGCGCATGTGCATATGGCAGATGAAGCCATTTGTATTGGTCCTGCGTCGCCTAAAAAAAGCTATTTAAACATAGACAGTATAATAAGTGCAGCTTTGGTTACAAAATGTGAAGCTATACATCCAGGCTATGGATTTCTTTCAGAAAACTCAAAGTTTGTAGAGGCATGTAAATTAAATGGAATAAAATTTATTGGACCGCCTAAAGAATCCATGGAAAAAATGGGAAATAAATCTGAAGCTAAAAGAACAATGATAGGGGTAGGAGTACCTGTTATACCAGGTTCAAAAAGTTCCACAAATATAGCAGAAGAAGCTTTTGAAACAGCCAGGCAGATTGGTTTTCCTGTTATGATTAAAGCTGCTAATGGTGGCGGCGGAAGAGGAATGAGAATAGCACATTTAGAAAAAGAGTTTATTGAAAAATTTAATATGGCAAAATCAGAAGCTGCAGCGGCATTCAATGATGATTCTTTATATGTAGAAAAGTATGTAGAGGAGCCCAGGCATATAGAATTCCAAATATTAGCAGACGAATATGGAAATATAATACATTTAGGAGAAAGAGACTGCTCCATACAAAGAAAAAATCAAAAGGTGCTAGAAGAGGCTCCATGTACTGTTATTAGTGAAGAAATGAGAAATAAAATGGGTGAGATGGCCCTTCGTGCAGCCAGGGCAGTTAACTATGTGAGTGCTGGAACCATTGAATTTTTATTAGATAAATATAATAATTTTTACTTTATAGAAATGAATACAAGAATACAGGTAGAGCATCCAGTAACAGAGATGATAACTGGAATAGATTTGATAAAAGAACAGATTAGGATAGGCTATGGCGAAAAATTAAATATTGCTCAGAAGCAAATACAAGTAAATGGCCATGCTATTGAATGCAGAATAAACGCCGAGGATCCTAATAAAAACTTTAGGCCTTCTCCAGGACAGATAGAAGGGTATTTTCCTCCAGGAGGTTATGGTGTTAGGTTGGACAGCCACATCTATAGTGGTTACATTATTCCCCCTACCTATGATTCTATGATTGCAAAGCTTATCGTATGGGGAGAAAATAGAAATGAAGCTATTGCGAGAATGAAAAGGGCTTTAAATGAAATTATAATTACCGGTATAGACACAAATATTGAATTTCAAAAGCAAATATTAAACAATGAAAACTTTTTAAGCAACAGGGTAGACACTTCATTTATAGAGAAAGAAATATACAGGGAGGATGCTGCAGCAAAGGGAGTGAATGTATGCTAAAAGACCTGTTTAGTAAAAAAAAATATACTACAATAAATTTGACGGATAACAGGGAAAAAAAATCTTCTGCTTCTAATGAAGGTTTCAAATCAAGCGAAAATATTTTCATAAAAGCTGAAAAGCCCAAAAGAATAGGAGCTAGAGATAGAATAAAGGAATTAATAGACGAAAATACATTTGTAGAGTATGATATGGATTTAAAGTCAGATAACCCTTTAGATTTTCCGGACTATGCCGAAAAGATTACAACTGCCATTCAAAATTCTAATGAAAACGAAGCTGTAATCACTGGAGAGGGGAAAATACATGGACAAAGTTGTATTATCTGTGTGATGGATCCTAATTTTATGATGGGAAGCATGGGATCTGTAGTTGGGGAAAAAATCACAAGAGCAGTAGAAAAAGCTATTGAAAAAAGAAATGCTGTGGTTATATTTTCAGCATCTGGTGGAGCAAGAATGCAGGAAGGGGTATTATCCTTAATGCAGATGGCTAAGACATCTGCTGCATTAGCCAGGCTATCTGAAGAGGGATTACTATATATTTCTGTGTTGACAGATCCAACCACAGGAGGTGTTACTGCCAGTTTTGCTATGCTGGGTGATATAATTATTGCAGAACCAGGGGCTTTAATTGGATTTGCAGGTCCCAGGGTTATTGAGCAAACTATAAGACAGAAACTTCCTGAAGGATTTCAAAGAGCAGAGTTTTTACTAGAAAAAGGATTTGTTGATAAAATTGTAGAGAGGAAGGATATGAAAAATATCATATCTAAAATTATAAAAATCCACACAGCAGGTGGTGGTAGAATCCATGAATAATATGTTAGAATTTGAAAAACCAATTATTGAGCTTGAAAATAAAATCAATGAATTAAAAAATTTTGCTCATGAAAATAATTTGGATTTAACCAATGAAATTGACATATTAACTAATAAACTTGAAATGATGAGAAGAGATGTTTATGAAAACTTAAGTCCATGGCAAAAAGTAAAACTTGCACGACTTCAAGAAAGACCTACATCTTTGGATTATATTGAAAAACTATTATCCGATTTTATAGAGTTTCATGGAGACAGATTTTATGGAGATGATAAATCCATAGTAGCTGGAATTGGAATATTTCAGGGTATGCCTGTTACAGTAATAGGGCATCAAAAAGGAAAGGATACAAAGGAAAATATTAAAAGGAATTTTGGAATGCCTCATCCAGAGGGATATAGAAAAGCATTAAGATTAATGAAACAAGCGGAAAAGTTTAAAAGGGCTATAATAACTTTTATTGACACACCGGGAGCATACTGCGGCTTGGGTGCAGAGGAAAGAGGACAAGGAGAAGCAATAGCGAGAAATCTAATGGAAATGAGCAGACTAAAAACACCTATCATATCCATAGTTATAGGAGAGGGTGGAAGTGGTGGTGCTTTAGCCCTTGGCGTTGCTGATAGAGTGTGTATGCTGGAACATTCCATATACTCGGTTATATCACCAGAAGGTCTTTCCAGTATATTGTGGAAAGACTCTAATCTTGCTCAAAAAGCAGCTGATATTATGAGACTAACAGCACAGGATTTATTATCATTAAATGTTATAGATACCATAATAAAAGAACCCTTAGGTGGAGCTCATAAGGATATGGATTTTACATCAGATAATATTAAACAATATATATTAGGTGAATTGGAATCTCTTAAAAATCTAAGTGAACAAGAATTATTAGATAAGAGGTACGAAAAAATTAAAAAAATAGGAGTTTGGAAGCAGAGTTATTGCTGACACCCTTGCATGTTGCATAAAAATGTGTTAAATTAACAATCAAGAGCTATGCACTTGCTGGAAATAATTAGAGGACATAACCTTTTGACAAAACATTACATCAAAGTACCTTTTGAGATATTGACCCCCATGGAAAAACCCGTTACTAGGCAGCACAGCACTCTTTATCGTACAGCCAAGCAGAACCTTGGGATTAATTTCAATGTTTGCAGTGTGCATTAATTTGATGCCGTAGCTTTAAAATATAGGGTTTGCTGGATTAATAGGTTTTGAGGATTAAAGATATAAGTTAGTTACATAGAGGGAGTAACTGCCTGATTCATTTCAGGATTCAAAGTCGTCAACCGGAGTTGCCATCCCGGCTTTGAAAACTTTTGTTGTGTGAGACTCTGTGGTCAGGATATTTTTCTGGCTGAAGGGTCTTTTGTTATTTATCCGATGGTTAACCACCACTAGCTTTGCATGGGTTCTGCTATGCCAACAAGTTGGCAAGTTTTGCTGTATGCGCTTCAGGTGGAGTCTTGACTCCACCTGAAGACAAGAATTCTGTTTATCATTAAAATTCCTGACAGTGTTTGGAACAACGGTGTCAAGATAGTTTTAGTAGGAGATGATAAGGCCCGCAGCATTTTACTATAAAAGTTTTGTTGATTTTGTTGCTGAATGGAGAAAATATTTATTGACGGTTTTCGTAAAGTTGCTTATGGAAGGGAGATAGAAAAAGATGAGTGAATTCTACCGAAAAAAACCTGAGGAAACGTTGAAAACCTTGGGGGTTACAGAACAAGGATTGCATGATGATGAAGTTAAGAAAAGGCGGGAGCAGTACGGCTATAACGAGCTAGAGGAAGGAAAAAGGAAAACAACGCTTGAGGTATTCATTGAACAACTCAAGGACTTTTTGGTCATTATCCTCATTGCGGCAGCAACCATTTCGGCTTTCCTGGGGAAAATTGAGAGCACAGTTGTCATTTTGATTGTTGTCGTCCTGAATGCTGTACTTGGAACGATCCAACACCTTAAAGCGGAGCAATCTTTGAATAGCCTTAAAGCCCTTTCCTCGCCGACAGCCAAGGTTTTAAGAAATGGTCAAAAAACAGAGATTCCATCAAAGGAAATCGTTGTTGGCGATATCCTTTATCTGGATGCAGGAGATTTTGTAAGTGCCGATGGACGAATTATTGAGAATTACAGCCTTCAGATCAACGAAAGCTCGTTAACGGGTGAATCGGTGAGCGTAATGAAATCAGTGGAAACAATTGATAAAGACGATGTGCCTATTGGTGATAAAAAGAACATGGTCTTTTCAGGAAGTTTTGTCACCTACGGAAGGGGAGTCATCGTTGTCACTGACATCGGTATGAAGACAGAGATTGGCAAAATAGCCCGCCTTCTTGGTACGGCACAAGAAAAGAAAACGCCGCTGCAAGTAAACCTTGATAATTTTGGTAAAAAGCTGGCGATGGCCATTATAGCCATTGCTGCGATCATCTTTACTCTGGATATGATAAGGGGACTGCCCCTTGTGGATTCCTTCATGTTTGCGATAGCGCTGGCAGTGGCGGCTATACCTGAGGCGCTGAGTTCCATTGTGACGATTGTGTTGGCCACGGGAACACTGAAGATGGCGAAA
>JAGXSK010000084.1 GCA_018333845.1 Clostridia bacterium
GAGGAGGAAGAGTTGGCAATAAGGAGAGCCTTGGAAAGTTAAAGGGGGGTGAAACGAAATGGTTAAGACTAAAAGTAAGCTTAAGAAAAGAAGATACTTTACCATAATGCTTATACCCCATAGCCAGAAAAAAGTTAACCAGTTTAAAATCCCAGTATGGGCATTGGCTTGTATTATGGTGCTCTTTACTGTACTTACCTGTTCTCTTGTATACTTGGCTATAGACTTTAAAGCAACTAAAGAGGATCTGGACAGATTAAAGCATGTTGAAACAGTAAACCAGGTTCAAGCAAAAAAGATTGCTGACCTAATTGAGAAAACAAAAAACATGGAAAACAAAATTGCAGATATTGAGCAGCTAGACAGGAAGGTTAGAGAATTGGTAGGACTGGAAAGTGATGAGGGCAAGGAAGTACATTTACAAGATTATAATTCACCCATTTCCTTTGGACCGGAGTTTAGCCTGACAATGGTACCCAGGGGTGGTGTTTCAAGGGGTCAGGCGAGCAGGTTTTATGAAAGCAACATGGATCTTTTAGAGATGCTGGACAAAGACTTAACCATGTTGGATCAAATAGTAGAAATGAAAGAAGAGAATTTAGCGCAACTTCAGGTAGAGGTTAGTGATCAACTAAAATATCTTTCAGCCAAACCTGATAGAATGCCTGTAAATGGACGAATCACGTCAAAATATGGATACAGAAGCTCTCCCTTTGGGGCAGGCAGAAGAGAGTTTCATGACGGTATTGATATTGCAGCAGCATATGGGACACATATTAGAGCAGCTGGTGATGGCAGGGTAATTTTTTCAGGATGGATCCCTGGATACGGACGAATGGTAAGCATATCTCATGGATATGGATATGTAAGCCACTACGCCCATAATTCAGTAAACCTGGCTAAAGTAGGAGATATTGTAAAAAAGGGTGAAAAAATAGCCAGGGTAGGAACCAGTGGCAGGTCAACGGGACCCCATGTTCACTTTATGATTGATCAAAATGGCAAAAGAATTAATCCTCAAAATGTTTTAAAATAAAGGGTGATTAAATGTTTAGCAAAAAGGAAACAGTAAATATGGACAAAGTGGATACCATTGTAGGCAAAGACACAAATTTTCAAGGAACTATAAAGGCCCATGGTACTTTAAGGATTGACGGCAAGGTTGAAGGTGAAATTGATTGTCAGGGCGACGTTGTTATTGGCGAAAACGGCTTCGTGGCAGCGGGGTTAAAGGCGAGAAATCTCTTGGTTGCTGGGGTTATTAAAGGTAATGTGAGTGTTTCCGGCAAGCTTGAGATTGCCTCTTCTGGTAAACTAGAAGGGGATATATCTACTGGCTCTCTTATTATAGATGATGGTGCGCTGTTTCAAGGGTCCTGCCAAATGGCAAAGACCACAGGGCATGATAAAAAATAAAATTATTGCAGGATAATAAGATGGCCATTACTTTTACCAAGGTGGTCATTTTTTTGCACATTTTCCCTTTGGCAGCATACATTAAATGCAGAAGTAAATCCACTGGCAGTATGTAAAAATCACTATGGGGGAGATGAGGCAATTGAGCATAAGGAGAGAAGGATGGGATGGAATAGTTGACTTTCCACTATCAGAAAGAAAACAAAAACCCAGGGAAAATGGCTTCACTATGATAATTGATAAAGGCCTGGGATTATCTGAATTAGCTGATACACTTGAAACCTCTGGACAGTATATTGACTTTGTTAAACTGGGTTTTGGAACATCTGCACTTTATACGGGAGATGTGCTGCAGAAAAAGATAAAGCTGGTAAGGTCAATGGGGATAGATATTTATCCTGGTGGAACTTTTCTAGAAGTTGCAGTACTGCAGGGCAAGTTAGATTTATATTTAGAAAAGGCAAAGAGTCTGGGTTACAGCTGTATTGAAGTTTCCGATGGAACTATTAACATGAGTAGAATTGTGAGAAAAAGGGCAATAGAAAAAGCACTAGACATGGGGTTTAAAGTGCTAAGCGAAGTGGGGAAAAAGGATGCTCGTGATGAACTGTCTAACACTGATATTTTAGAACAAATAAATCTTGATATTGAATGGGGTGCATACAAAGTTATTGTTGAAGGAAGAGAATCGGGCAAGGGTGTAGTAATCTATGACGAACAGGGAAGAATAAAGGAAAAGGAACTGGAAGAAATATTAAAATCCATATCTGATATAAATAAGATTTTATGGGAAGCCCCGCACAAAAACCAACAGCAGGAGTTGATAATTAGACTAGGAGCTAATGTTAATCTAGGCAATGTGCATCCCGGGGATGTTATGTCATTAGAAGCCTTAAGGGTTGGACTAAGGGGAGATACCCTAAGAAACTATATTATTTCTAATAAGTTGCATGCAATATCCAGTTAATGATCAGTTTCATAAAAGTCTATAAAGCAAAGGATTGAAAAAAGTTAATGGTAAATTTTCAGACAGCAGTTTGTGGCGACTCAAGCATAAACATTTATCTAAAAAAATGTCATGATTTTTTAGGAGAAATGGGGGCATTAGAGCATAGCCAAAGGCATGCAGAAATAGTTTCACAAAGAACTACTGATATTTTAAAGGGCTTAGAATTTGATGACTATACATGCAGTTTAGGCAAAATAGCAGGCTATTTACATGATATTGGAAATATTGTTAACAGGTATGAACATGGAAGGGCAGGTTCATTTCTTATCCTGCCCTTTCTAAAAAAACTTAATCTTGACGAGGTTGGGATATCAGTAATCCTGGGAGCCATTGGCAACCACGAAGAAAATAGTGGAGGACATTCTGTCAACGCAGTATCAGCGGCTGTACTAATTGCTGATAAATCTGATGTTAATAGAGAAAGGGTTAGAAAGGCTGACATATCAACCTTTAAACCCAGGGATAGGGTAAACTATGCTGTGGAAGAGACCCTATTGACAGTAGATAAAAATAAAAAATTAATTACCTTAAGCATTTTAATTGATCAGGACATATCTTCAGTAATGGGTTATTTTGAAATCTTCATTACTAAAATGGTTTTATGCCGAAGAGCAGCAGATTATCTTAAATGTTCCTTTGAATTAATAATAAATGATACTAAAGTATTATAACAAGGTGCCTAATGTGATGGCACCTTGTTTTTATGTGTTTGAATTTTATAGTAAGCTTTGCAGATTGTATCAGAAATGGATTTTGCCAGCTTCATTACCAGGTTAAGTCTTGTGTTTTGTAAAACTAAGTATTCAAGATAACCACCAACATTTACAGTGCCTGTCATATAAATATGTCCTACAGACGGCAAATCCTTCTTAACTCCAGCACCAGGCTTGACAGGGCCAATGCCTAAATTTAAATTGCCAACATTTTTTGCTTGCCCTAGACATGCATCAACAGCGATGATTATGGGATTGGAGTGGGTATTCATAATATCTTCTATATATCTGGCTATATTTGTTGCATGGACAGGATCATCCAGTGTGCCATAAACATACATGTCTGGCATTAAACGCTGTTTTTCTTTTAAAAATGAACCTACCAATGGCCCAAGGCTGTCACCGGTAGACCTGTCAGTTCCAATATTGACAATTACAATTGGCCGATCCAACTGGGGATCTAATGTCATTAAATATGAAACTAATTGCCTGGCAGCCTTATAGGTTAAATTTTCATCATCTATATGATGTGCTATTTTATCAGGAAGCTCCTGCATCTCTCTATCTAGCAAATTTCTTAATAAAGTTGTCATTAAAGTGCCCCCCATCTTACTACAATAATAATTAAAGTATATGTATTTCTGGACAGTTTTATACAGCACCGCCAAAAATATGCTTTAAAATTGGAGGGGATAAGGTGAATAAAAAAATCCTCAGCTTTCAACTAGCCACTACCTATATAGGAGCTATTGTGGGAGCAGGTTTTGCATCAGGGCAAGAACTTATGCAGTTTTTTGTAATCTTTGGTTACCATGGATTGTTAGGCGTTTTCCTATCAGGGATTGCCTTTGCATTAATGGGTTATTTCATAAGCCAAATAGTAATTATAAACAGAATCCATGGATATAAGTCTTTTTTAAATAAGATTCTAGGAAAAAGAATAGGGCTGCTTGTGGATATCTGGATTACAATTTCAATTTTTATGGGTCTGGGAATAATGCTAGCAGGCTGTGCTGCCGTACTTCATGAAAAATTATTTATCAACTATTATGTCGGGCTTATTGTTTCTAGTGTAATTGTATTAACTGCTTTATTTAAAGGAGAAAAAGGCGTTCTTGGAATTAATTCTATTTTAATACCTATTCTAATCATAATAACTATACTAGTAAGCTTTACTAGTATAGGATTTGCCCATAAAGAAATTTTTAAGGCAGGTGAGAATCCTTTAATTGGCAGCCAATGGGGAATAGCCCTTTTGTTATATGTTTCATACAACATGGTTACAAGTTTAGTAATCCTAACATCAATAGATTATTATAGATTAAAGGATGGTATT
>JAGXSK010000085.1 GCA_018333845.1 Clostridia bacterium
GGGACGGTTCCATCGTCTTCCCTTCGGACCTTCGTTGCACTACGGTGACGCTCGAACCGTCCCCATGGCTCCGTTAATTGCTAAATTTCGCTGTAGTAATAATACAAAAATGTTAATTAATTTTAAATTTTACTGATTCAGCAAAAAAGAATTCAAAAGTGAGAAGCTAGAAATGGGGTAATCCCACGTCTTCCTCTCACTTGTTGTTATACTAACTCTACTATTACCATTGAGGCTGCATCTCCACGACGAAAACCTTTTTTAATTATACGGGTGTAGCCTCCCTGTCGATCCTTGTATTTTTCTGCCAAAACGGTAAATAGTTTTGTAACTACATCTTCGTCATTCAAAAAAGCTAATGCCTGACGTCTAGCATGCAAATCGCCACGTTTGCCCAGGGTTATCATTTTATCGGCTTCTTTAACCAAGACCTTGGCTCTAGCTTCAGTGGTTTCAATTTTTTCTGCTCTTAACAGTGAAGTAACAATATTTCTGACAACTGCCTTGCGGTGCTCAGCAGTCATTCCAAGTTTACCACTGGCCATTATACAACCCTCCTTTACTCAATCAGTCTTCTGATTTTCTTAAACCTAAGTTTAATTCTTCCAGTTTATTATTTACTTCCTCTAAGGATTTTCTCCCCATATTTCTTACCTTCATCATATCTTCCTGGGTTCTCTGAATAAGCTCTTCTACAGTATTAATACCAGCACGCTTTAAGCAGTTATATGAACGAACTGATAAATCAAGCTCTTCTATAGTCATTTCAAGAACCTTATCTTTCTTTTCTTCCTCTTTTTCAACCATAGTAACTTCATCGCTAATCTCTTCTGTCAGGCCCATAAACAATTTTAAATGATCACTAAGAATTCTAGCTGAAGAACTAACAGCCTCATCTGGAGCAATACTTCCATCAGTCCAGATTTCCAATGTTAATTGGTCGTAATCAGTTCTATGGCCTACCCGGGTGTTTTCTACCTGGAAGTTAGCCTTGGTTACTGGGGAAAATATGGAGTCAACAGGAATGACCCCAATTATATGTTCTTCCTTTTTATTCTTTTCAGAAGGAACGTAACCACGACCCTTTTCAATGGTCATTTCCATAAACAACCTGCCGTTTTTGTCCAAGGTTGCAATATACATCTCAGGATTTAATATAACTACGTCAGAGTCCGCTATAATATCTCCTGCAGTTATATCTCCTTCGCCTTCCATTTCTATTCTAATGGTTTTTGGTTCATCACATAGCAGTTTTATGCATAGATTTTTTAAATTCAGGATAATATCTGTTGTATCTTCAATTACACCTGGTATGGTAGAAAACTCATGCAGTACACCTTCAATTTTTATTGAAGTAACCGCTGCCCCTGGTAGAGAAGAGAGCAAAATCCTACGTAGTGAATTACCAAGGGTAATGCCGTAACCCCTTTCTAAAGGTTCCACCACAAACTTTGCATAGCGATTGTCTTCGCTTTTTTCCACAATTTCTATTTTTGGTTTTTCTATTTCTAACAAAATTGACCCTCCTTCTCACAGCCTGGACACAACAGTATTGTTTCTTTACCTATCTGGAATATAACTCAACAATCAAGTGTTCTTCTAATGGAACGTCTATATCCTCGCGACTAGGCATTGCCACAACTCGGCCTCTAAGGTTTTCTTTGTCAGCTTCTAACCAGGGTGGAGAAGATTTATGCATGGCAACCTCAGCTATTTCCTTGAACTTGGGACTTGATTTGCTTTTATCCCTGATAGCAACTTCATCTCCAACCTTCAACAAATATGAAGGAATATCAACTTTCTTATTATTAACTGTCACATGGCCATGGCGAACCAACTGTCTGGCTTCAGGTCTTGATCCAGCTAAACCTAATCGATAAATTACATTATCCAAGCGTCTTTCTAGTAAACGCACTAAATTTTCACCAGTAATGCCTTTTTGTCTATCAGCTTCGAAGAAATAATTTCTGAACTGCTTTTCTAGAATTCCATAAAATCTACGAGCCTTTTGCTTTTCCCTTAACTGTAAACCATATTCTGATGGTTTCTTTCTACGCTGTCCATGTTGTCCTGGAGCATAGGCTCTTTTCACAACGGCACACTTATCTGTATAACAGCGGTCACCTTTAAGATACAGCTTCACACCTTCCCTACGGCAAAGTCTACATACTGACTCTTTATATCTAGCCACTTATCAACACCTCCTTATACCCTTCTACGTTTAGGTGGTCTACAACCATTATGGGGAATAGGTGTAACATCCCTAATGACATTTACTTCTAATCCTGCAGCCTGTAATGACCTAATTGCAGCCTCTCTTCCAGCGCCTGGTCCCTTTACTGTACATTCAACTTCTCTTAAACCATGTTCCATGGCTTCTTTTGCTGCTTTCTCAGCAGCAATTTGTGCAGCAAAGGGAGTACTTTTACGTGAACCTTTAAATCCTACTGAGCCTGCACTAGCCCATGAAATTGCATTTCCAATTTTGTCAGTAATAGTAATAATGGTATTATTAAAAGTTGACTGGATATGGGCTACTCCGCTTTCAATATTTTTTCGATCTCTTCTTCTGGTACGAGTTGTCCTTCTAGCCAAATATTTCTTCCCCCTTTCTACTTTTTACGTTTTACTCCTACAGTTCTCTTGGGACCTTTACGGGTCCTTGCGTTAGTTTTAGTCTTTTGTCCCCTAACTGGCAGACCTCTACGGTGACGAAGACCTCTGTAGGATCCAATTTCGATTAGTCTTTTTATGTTTAGAGCAATTTCTCTTCTTAAGTCACCCTCAACCATATGACCTTTCTCAATGGTTTCTCTTAGCTTATTGGCTTCTGCATCAGTCAAATCTTTTACTCTGGTTTGTGGATCTATACCTACTTTTGCTACAATTTTTTTTGCAGTAGCGTGACCTATGCCATAAATGTAAGTCAAGGCTATTTCCACTCTTTTATCACGTGGCAAATCAACACCAGCGATTCTTGCCATTAATTACACCTCCAATCCAGGTTATCCTTGCTTCTGCTTATGCTTTGGATTTTCACAAATAACCATTACGATACCCTTACGTCTAATTATTTTGCATTTTTCGCAGATAGGTTTTACAGATGGTTTAACCTTCACTGCAATCCCTCCTATTTCTGAAGTCAGAAATCAGAAGTCAGAAGTCAGAAGTTACCACAGGGATACACCCATGATAAGTGTTGGGACATGTCCCGAACTATACTTCTTGCTTCTTGCCTCTTGTTTCCTGTTTACTTAAATCGATATACTATGCGGCCCCTTGTAAGATCATATGGGGACAATTCAACTGTGACCTTATCTCCAGGTAGTATTCTAATAAAATTCATTCGTATCTTTCCTGATACATGTGCCAATACCTTATGTCCATTATCCAGTTTTACAGTAAACATTCCATTTGGTAGAGGCTCCATTACGGTACCCTCAACTTCGATTGCATCCTGTTTGGACATTACCTCATCTTACCCCCTTATTATGTGGCAAGTATTTATCTGGTCCTACCAATTCATCTAAATACTCTCTCACTTCTTCATTAGTAGGAACTATCCCAGTTTGAATATTTTTCACAAACCTACTGGCAACCTTTGGAGTCAAATGCAGATGTTTCAGCTTCTTTTTCTTAGGATTTTCTACTCTCCGATGACGTCCGTCAACCACAGTAACATATTCATTATCAATTATACCATATACTATCATATGAAAACCCTTGTCTCTGCCAGCTATCGACTCTACAACTTGACCTACCTTAACCTCGGTCACTTGAACACCCCCAAAATGAACCTATAACTTTGTTAAAACTTCAGGCCCATCTTCAGTAACTGCAACAGTATGTTCAAAATGTGCAGAAGGTTTTCTGTCTTTGGTAACTACCGTCCAGTTGTCTTCTAAAGTTTCTACCTCATGGGTTCCCATGTTGACCATTGGTTCAATGGCCAAGGTAACTCCAGCGTGTAACCTTGGTCCTCGACCAGCCTTTCCGAAGTTAGGCACCTGCGGTTCTTCGTGC
>JAGXSK010000086.1 GCA_018333845.1 Clostridia bacterium
CCCAAGCTGACCGCCAACAATCTTTGGCTCTAAAATGTTTCTGATAATTGTCACAAAGATATAAACTGCAAGTAATCCAAAGGCGGTCTGATAATCTCCTTGGGAAAAGGTTATAATCGTCCATGGAATCATTATTCCGCCCGTTCCCAGCACAGGTAATATATCAAACATAGCAATTAGAAATGCTATCATAATTGCATTTGGTATACCTACTATCGAAAGTCCTATGGATAATTCAACAAATGTAATTGACATAATTAAAGCATAAGACCTAACAACAACTAGGAGTGTATTCACCATGTAGTGTTTAACAGTCAGCAGTATTTCATTTGCTCTTTGTGAGAACTGTCTTAGAATAAATGCTGATAATAAATCAAAGTCAATAGCTATAAAGAAAGTCGAAATAATCATTAGCAGTATTTTTATCAAGAAAGCTGGTAACGATGAAGCTATATCAGACAAAGAACCAACAAACGCCAGCGATATATTAGTAACATTTTCTCCTAGCGAACTTACAAACTGGTCAAATCCTTCATTTAGTACTTCTACAAGTGCAGGGTCTATGCGGTGAACTGCCTTTTCGACACTATCAAAAGTTGTTATAAGAAATGGACCTAATTGATTTTCATAAATTTCTGGCAGTGCAGAGATTATTTTTGAAACAGTCGATATAATCTTGACACCTGCCAGCGAAATAAGGACACCTACAGTACTATAAAATATCAAGACAAGGCAAAAAGAAACTAATTTCCTCGGTAATTTTGTTGTTTTTGAAATTGCGTTAGCAGGTTTTTTAAGCAAATATGCGATTATAAATGCAAATATAAAGGGGCTTACTAAAGATATTGCATACTTGAAAATGACATAGACAATGAAGGCAATTAGAATAACATAAACTGTATTAATGATGAACTGCTTTTTTCTCTTATACGAAGATGCCATCTGTTCCTCCAATCCTTTTTATTCTTAAGCTTTTCTTGGCTGGTTTTCATTTTAAGAAAAGCGTTCTTTAGAACAACCAAGGAACGCTTTTAATATTGACTATTCTTCTTTAGTAAGAGCAGTTTCATCTTGACTCTCTATACGAATAATCGCTTTTTCAATTCGCTTGTCTGTAACTTCCACAGCCTGAATAAGCAAATGTTTAAATCTTACTTCACTGATTTGACCTTTTGGGGGGATATTCCCAAATAAACTGATCAAGAAACCATTCAGTGTTTCAAAATCCTCAACAGGCAATTCAACATCAAGTGCCTCTTCTAACTCATCAAGGCTTATTATGCCGCTTACTTCAAATGTTGATGCATCGATCTGTTTAAGATCACGGTCCTCTTCTTCATCATATTCATCGAAAATATTCCCTACAATTTCTTCTACAAGATCTTCAATTGTAACAACACCTGCTGTTCCGCCATATTCATCTATAACAATCGCCATATGTGTTTTAGCGCCTTGAATATCAACGAAAAGTTCATCTAATTTTTTCTGCAATGGAATAAATAATGGTTTTCTGATGTACGCTTTCAGATTAAAGTTCTTTTCAGCATCCTCTGAAATCAATGTGAGTAAATCTTTCACGTGAAGTATTCCAATGATATTGTCTATATTTTCTTCATAAACAGGAATTCTAGAATACTGCTCTTCTTTTACAATTTCAATTAGTTTTCGCAGTTCGATGTTAGCTGGTATCCCAATAAGTTCCATTCTATGGGTCATAATATCTTCTGCCGTTTTATTGTTAAACTCGAAAATATTATTAATCATTCTTTTTTCATGTTCATCTATAGTACCTTTTTCTTCTCCAACATCCACCATCATTCTTATTTCTTCTTCAGTAACGTCATCATCGTTAGAATATGGATCAATACCAAACAATCTAATACAGAAGTTTGTTGAAAAAGTAAGGAGCTTTACAAATGGATTTGTAATTTTCGATAATACAGTCAGTGGTGTTACAACAAAGAACGCAATTCCTTCTGCTTTTTTCATTGCAACACGTTTAGGTACTAACTCTCCAAGAACCAACGTAAAGTATGACAGAATAATTGTAATGATTGTTACTATAATTCCTTTTAATATTGATTCAGGGATTGGCAGATTATACTCTTTAAGTATATTAACGAGCGGATCAGCAAAAGACTCTGCAGCAAAGGCACTTGCTAAAAAACCTGCTAGAGTAATACCAATTTGAATAGTCGCCAAGAATCTGCTCGGCTCACCTAACAATTTTGTTAACTGCTTGGCTTTTCTATGACCTTCTTCCGCCATGAGTTTTATTTTGCTGTCATTTAAAGAAATTAATGCAATTTCAGATGCAGCAAAGAATGCATTCACTGCAATCAAGCTAAATAAAAATAGAATTTCCGTAATCAAAATGTTCACCCTCCCATATTTTAGAAACAAAAAAAGACCAAAAAAAACAGTACAATAAATACTGCATCACGGCCTACGATGGTAAGATGAAGTTTTAAGTCTTCTCAAATAATGATTAGCTTTTCCCGTTTTACACATAGGGTAATTAATACTATGCGTTTCCCCAGGTTCATCGTCCATTTCCATTATCACTCCCTTTCATTAAAATAACAATAATAATTTTACAGTATACCTCAGTAAACGTCAATCACAGAATGTACGTTCTCAAGTGCATTCTCAAGTGCAATACTACAATTGCAGTATTTATAGAATAAAAATCACATTAGGACAAAAGTTACCTTGTCTATTTGGCCATGTTTACGTTATAATAGGTATAATCTGAATATATTTTAAGAATAGGTGCCCGTTAGGGTTAAAAGGGAAACCCGGTGCAATTCCGGTACGGTCCCGCCACTGTAACCAGCTACAATCCGTATCATAACCACTGAGTCTTCGGGAAGGGATACGGGGAGGATAATCTGGAAGTCAGGAAACCTGCCTGTTTTTGAAGTTACATGAAAGACCCTCGAGGAAAGTGGTCAAATGTGGCAATTTCTAAGAATATTGCTTCTACCCTTGGGGTAGAAGTTTTTTTAAATTTGGGGACATTCCTCAGCAAGAGACTAGACAAATGATGCACACCAAAGCAAGGTTTTGGAAGTGTTATTCTGACTTCTGACTTCTGAAGAGGTGTGTCCCCTTTCATAAGTTGGGGACATTCCTTGGCCCTAAAGCTAGACCAAATAGGAAAGGTGTGTCCCCTTTCCTTAAAGGAGGTAGAAAACATGAGCTCCCCCCGGATACTCATTGCAGGTGTACAAAGTGGAGTTGGCAAGACGACCCTTACCCTGGGATTGTTGGCTGCTTTAAAAAGAAGGGGCATCAAGGTACAGCCATTCAAGGTTGGTCCCGATTATATAGACCCTGGGCTGCATTATCATGCAGCTGGTGTCAAAAGCCATAATTTAGACAGCTGGATGGGCAGTGAGGAGGTTGTTAAAACAGTCTTTGCTAGAAATGCCCAAAATGCTGATATTTCTATAATAGAAGGAGTGATGGGGCTATTTGACGGTGCCAGGGGAGAGAGGCTAAAGGGCAGTAGTGCTCATATAGCCATGATCTTAAAAGCACCTGTAATCCTGGTGGTTAATGTTAAGGGAATGGCCAGAAGTTGTGCAGCGTTAGTTAAAGGCTACAAGGAGTATGTTTCTGGATTGGACCTCAAGGGAGTTATATTAAATAATGCAGGCAGTGACTACTATAAAACAATATTAGCTGGGGCCCTGGAGGATGAATTAGGAGTAAAAGTGTTGGGCTGCCTGGCAAAGAATAAGCATATAACCATGCCGGAGAGACATCTGGGACTGCTTCCAGCTGAGGAAAACAATGAATTAAGTTCAGCCATCAGCTTAATGGCAGACTTAGCTGAAGCCGAGGTTGATGTGGATGCACTCCTTGCAGCAGCCAGGGCCTCTGAGCCTGTAGAATTTAAAGAGTATAATAGTTCGAGCACGCCTCGCAATCAATATAAAAACACCTTCATTGGAGTGGCAAGGGACCAGGCTTTTACCTTCTATTATCAGGATAGCCTTGATTATCTCCAGGAGCTAGGGGCCAGACTTGTATATTTTAGTCCCCTTAAAGACTCCTCTGTACCAGATGTGGATGGGTTATATATAGGCGGCGGTTTTCCAGAGATGTTCATTAAAGAACTCTCTGAGAATCAATCCATGATTACCTCTTTACATAATGCCCATGACAAGGGGCTGCCCATATTTGCAGAATGTGGTGGCTTCATGTATCTTACTGAAAAGGTTGTGGATTTTCAAGGTAACAGCTGGCCTGGTGTAGGGCTTGTACCTGTTGAAGTGAAAATGACAAATAAACTGGCTGCCCTGGGATATGTCAAGGCATCAGCCCTGAAAAAATCCATTATTGGAGATTTGGGTGATGAAGTAAAGGGCCATGAATTCCATTACTCTGTCATGTCAGAAATACCAGAAGAAGACAGCGCTTTTTCTCTTGTTGGGGGCAAGGGTGCTGATTATAGAAGAGATGGATATGCCAGAAGAAACCTTTTTGCATCATACGTCCATATACATTTGCGATCAAATCCAAAGGCAGCCCTGAATTTCCTGGATGCATGCCGGGAGTTAAAGCAAAGAAGATAAACTATTAAGTTAAAATACCAAGGGATGGAAGTGTAGCTGGTGGTCATAGATAACAACAAGGATGGGAAAAAGCTGCGTTCTGGATACACTACTGGAACCTGTGCTGCAGCTGCTGCCCAGGCAGCCTTGAAGCAATTATTAGAGCTAAGAAAACAAAAAATACACAATTTAACTCCAATAATCTTTCCAATTCATGTTGTTGCAGTTGATTTGCCCCAGGGAGGTACTGTCAGCATTCCCATAAAGAGCATAACTGTTAAGGGAGATATAGTAACAGCAGAGGTTATAAAGGATGCGGGAGATGACCCTGACATTACCAATGGTACAAGGATTTGTGCATCTGTAGAAATCCTGGAGGCAAATTCTCCAAAGATGCCGGGGGAAAATAATGAAATAATTCTCCTTGGAGGCAAGGGTGTTGGCAGGGTAACCAAGCCTGGGCTTTCAGTACCAGTGGGGGAGCCAGCAATAAATCCTGTGCCCAGGAGGATGATTATACATGAGGTTAAAAAGCTTCTTCCCAGGGGTAAAGGAGTAAAGGTTACAATAGCAGTTCCAGAGGGCGAAAGGCTTGCAAAAAAGACCTTAAACCCCAGACTTGGTATTGTTGGCGGCATATCAATACTAGGCACCACTGGCATTGTCCGTCCCATGTCCGAGGAGGCATATGTGGACTCCTT
>JAGXSK010000087.1 GCA_018333845.1 Clostridia bacterium
ATTAGTTGTATCAATTGTTGCTAAAGAAAAATCTGATAAGGTTATTGAAGCCATTGAAAAAGCTGGAGCTATAAAAAGTACGATTATGCTCGGCAGGGGAAGAAGTAAGAACAATCCTAAGCTGTTTTTTGGGATGCAGATTGAACCAATGCGAGAGGTTATCTTCACCCTAGTACCAAAGGATAAAGCAGAGACTATTTTTGAGGTGGTAATGAAAGAAGGGAATTTAGATAAACCCTTAAATGGAGTAGTGTTTATCTTAGACCTAGAAAAAGTTGGTGGAATTGACTTAAGTATGCTTGAGTAGGAAACAATTAAGCCATATCCTTCAAACATTCATGTTCTAGGAGGAATATATGTTAAATATTAAAGCGACTATACGAGAGGTCGTCTATGCTGTGCTTCCCCTTACCATGGTAGTTATTGTTTTACAGTTTACCTTAATATGGCTGCCTATGGAGGTTTTTTTGCAGTTCTTAATTGGGGTAGCAATGGTTAGTGTGGGACTAATTTTATTTCTATTGGGGGTTCATATAGGATTATTGCCCATTGGAGAAATGATTGGATCTGCCCTGCCAATGATGGGGAAAGCATGGTTAGTCGTGTTTTTTGGTTTATTACTGGGCTTTGTGGTAACTGTAGCTGAACCAGACGTAAGGGTATTGGCACTCCAAGTAGAATTGGTGTCTGATGGGGCAATTTCAAAGTACCTTCTTATTTATACAGTAGCTATAGGGGTAGCCATCTTTGTTGGTTTAGCTATGCTTAGGATAATACTGAATGTTCCCATAACATATCTTCTTGTAGGGGGCTATGGATTAGTATTCTTATTATCTGCATTTACACCTGCCCACTTTGTACCTGTATCCTTTGATGCTGGAGGAGTTACCACAGGACCAATGACTGTGCCATTTATTCTAGCTTTAGGTGTTGGAGTAGCTTCAGTATTAGGTGGTAAAAGTGCATCTGCTGATGGATTTGGTTTAGTTGCCTTGGCTTCCATAGGCCCAATTTTGGCTGTTCTCCTATTGGGAGTGTTCTTTGGTTAAAATCAACTTACTAAGTAAATCCTGTCCTATTAAAGCCCTGCTGTTTAACCTTACTAAAAATCCACCAATACCTTAAACTTGCTAATATCATTGATAAAGTTAAAGCATTTGATAGGAGAAAACAATCCCTTTATAGAATAGTTATGTGTTATACAAAATAAGGAGGCTTCAAACCTATATGCGGTTAATATTAAGGCATGGCCTAATACCAGTACTTGCAGTACTTATAGTTATAGTTACCCTAGTTAGCTTTGCTTCTAACCTTTATGCTGATATACTCTGGTTTAAAGCCATGGAGTACGTTTCAGTACTTTATATTATGGTTTTGTCAAATTTAAGTATAAGATTAGTGTCCTTTTTATTTCTGTTTGCTTTCTTTTTTATCAATCTCTTAATAACCAGAAGATTTATCAAAATAGAGAAAACTAACATATCATATGACCATGATAATGTTATTCCAATCAGGGAGTCCTTTTTCAAAAAATATTTAAACCATAAAAGAATTCTTCAGATATTTTTGTTAAGTAGTATGGTGTTAGCTTTTATGCTAAGCAGTATTACAGCAGGCCAGTGGTTGACAGTGCAGTCTTATCTTAATGCCACTGCATTTGAGATAGCAGATCCCATCTTCAATAAGGATATTAGCTTTTATGTTTTTACATTACCTTTTTACAAGCTTTTATATGCCCTTCTTGTTTCAGCAGTGATAGGAAGTGCTGTATTAGTTGGTTTCGTATATTTTTTATTTACACCAAAAGACCAGTTTAATTTTAAGCTGGCTAATTTCAAGCAGCCCCATGTCCACCTTTCCATACTCATAGCAATATTCTTTATTCTAAAAGCTTGGGATTATCGTTTGAGAGTATACGAATTATTATTATCAAAAAGAGGAGCAGTATTTGGTGCGGGTTATACAGATGTAGCTGTCCAACTACCTGCATATAATATTTTAGCCATAATAGCCTTAGTACTAGCAGTATTAATATTTGCCAGCATCTTTTTTAAGGTGTATAAACTAATCATGGGATCTGTAGTTCTCCTGGTTATTTCTTCTATCCTTTTAGGAGCTGTAATTCCTAATTCGGTGCAGAGATTTATGGTGGAACCCAATGAGTTTTCCAGGGAAGCACCTTATCTAGAAAGAGAGATAGCCTTTACCAGGACTGCCTATAACCTTGAACGAATTGATATTAAACCCTTTCAGGTTACAGGAGATCTTAACTGGCAGGATATTAAAAATAACGCCAGTACCATTGATAATATACGTTTATGGGATTATAGGCCCCTAAGATCATCCTTTGAACAGCTGCAAACCTTAAGGCTTTATTACGAATTTAACGATGTTGATGTTGACCGCTATTGGATTGATGGCCAATACAGGCAGGTTATGCTATCTGCCAGGGAGCTAGATCAATCACAGCTTCAACCTCAGGCACAAACATGGATTAACCAGAGGCTTCGTTACACTCACGGGTTTAGTGTAGTTATGTCGGCTGTTAATGAAACTACATCAGAAGGCCTGCCCAGGTTGTTGATTAGAGATATTCCAGCCCAATCAATATCTCAGGATATAAGAATTACTGAGCCCAGCATCTATTTTGGTGAATTGACTACAAACCCTGTTATTGTCAAAACAAATACTAAGGAGTTCCATTATCCTTCAGGTAACGAGAATGTAGAGACAATC
The DNA here is from genome assembly GCA_018333845.1 of Clostridia bacterium. GTDB lineage: Bacteria > Bacillota > DSM-16504 > Desulfitibacterales > Desulfitibacteraceae > Desulfitibacter. The sequence continues at coordinate 2,737 of JAGXSK010000087.1, forward strand.
TATGAGGGAACTGGCGGTGTACCTATTGATTCTTTAATTAAGCGAATATTTTTTGCTCTATATAATGGTGACTTTAGGCTATTATTAACAGGCGAGCTGACAAATGAAAGCCGTATTCTATATAATAGAGACATTAACACAATTGTAGAAAAAATAGCGCCTTTTTTAACTTTAGACAAAGATCCTTATATAGTAATAAATGATGGTAGACTTTTTTGGATTAGAGATGCCTACACTGTCACCAACATGTATCCATATTCCCAACCCTTTAGAGGCCTTAATTATATAAGGAATTCTGTAAAAATAGTTACTGATGCATATAATGGAACAACTATCTTTTACATTGCTGATGACACCGATCCCATAATTGAAACTTACAGCAAGGTCTTTCCTGAGTTGTTTCAACCACTAAGCAGCATGCCTGATGGTCTTCAAAACCATATTAGATATCCCGTAGAATTATTTAATGTACAGGCAAGTATGCTAACTTTATATCAAATGCAAAACCCACAAGTTTTTTATAATAGAGAGGATGCATGGAGTATTCCTCGTGAGATCATTCGAGGCGAAAGCCAGGTTATGGAGCCGTATTATACAATCATGCAGCTGCCTGGTGAAGAAGAACCTGAGTTTATATTGTTGCTCCCATTTACCCCACTAAACCGTTCCAACATGGTCTCATGGCTTGCAGCTAGGAATGATGGTGAAAACTATGGAAATCTAATATTATATCAGTTTCCTAAGGATAGTCATATTTTTGGACCCATGCAAATAGAAGCTAGAATCGACCAAGATGCAGAGATTTCCCAACAGCTATCATTATGGGACCAGGCAGGTTCCCAGGTTTTAAGAGGTAATCTCCTTGTTATACCTATTGAGAACTCATTATTGTACGTTGAACCTATCTTCTTACAAGCTGAACAGAGCAGAATACCCGAGCTAAGAAGGGTTATCGTTGCCTTTGGTGATAGGATAGTAATGGAGGAAACCTTAGAAAAATCTTTAACTAAGCTTTTCTATAGAGATTTTGTTGATTTTGAAGAAGCGCCTGGAGAAGATAGAGTACCTTCGGAAGAACCTCTGGACCCTTCAGATGGTGCAGGGTTAACCATGTCTCAACTTATCAATCAAGCCAATCGTTTATTTAGAGAAGCACAGGAGTTTCGACAGGAGGGTGACTGGGCTGGATATGGAAGGGCACTTGAGGAATTTGAAAAAGTACTAAAACAATTAGCTGATATATCCCAAGAATAAATTAGTAGAATATACCATAGCGTAACACCCCGAACACACGTCTAACTTTTTGTCTACCATAATATAACAATAGAAGATTATTATGCTATACTATCCATAGCCGGAGAAATCCGGCTATTTTTATTGGGGTGGGCCAACCGGCTAGGCCTGCCCCAGTATAACCTGCGAAAGGAGGGGAAATATCAATGGCTATTATAAAAACTACTGAGAGTTTGACTATGCAGTGTAGGGTTCAGGTTGGCATAGACCAGGATTCTGGGCTTCCAATCTATAGAAATCGTAACTACTCCCGAGTAAATCCTGCGGCTGCTGACCAGGATGTCTATGATGTGGCTACCGGGTTAATGGGACTGCAGATTCACACTCTAGATGCCATTAGGACTGTTGAGACCAGTGGCTTAATCAGCGAATAATTTATCTAAAGGCTTAAAAAGATAAGCAAAAGATAATCGAGAAAATAGTATCAAAAATATTTGAAAGAAGGGAGGAACCGCATAATGCCTACTTCAGTAGTAACTCTGGAAATGATTTTTGAGGCCTTTGATGGACGAAGGGTTACCATCAGGGTCCTAGATCCACGAGAAGACCTTCAAGGCAGCGAAGTAAAGGCAGTTATGGAAGACATAATTGCTAAAGATATATTTAGTGCATCTACCGGTGCCAGTCTGACAGACATCTATGCAGCCAGGATAGTTCAAAGAGATGTCAACCCAGTTGAATTACCAGCTTAAGAAAAAATAGTTAAAAAGCAATTCACATTGAAATAAATGAAAGACAACTAATCTACGGGGCGCTGCACATTGGCGTCCCTTTGTGATAGAAAAGGAGGTGAAATTTCCAATGGAAGAGTTCCTATTTGCAGTATCAAACTTTGGCTTTCCGATAGTTGTGGCGACGTATCTTCTTATTAGGATAGAACCAACATTAAAGAACCTGCAGAAATCCATAGCCCTTCTGACCTTTGTAATAGCAAAGCAGTCAGAAATAGACATCCGGCAGGCCCAGCAGATAATAGAGTTTGGGAAGGAAAGTGAGTATTATAAATAGGTATAAAAGCTCTTGCAATATTATTAGCAAGAGCTTTTTGTAGTGTGCCCAGCATGGGTGTTTACTAGTCGGTGAAAGTCCGATGTGGGGGTTGATAGTGCCAACCACTAGCTTAAGACAAGGGTGTCCACCGTGAGGTGGAATCTGAAGGAAGTTGGCGGCAAAACTCCGGTCTGAGGAACACGAACTACATACAAGGCATAGACCTGTGGGTGAGTTTGCATCACAAAACAAAGCCCAAAACTATCCGAAACAGGCGGTGTAAATGTAGCAGATACATGGAGGGAAAGTAAGCATTCTTACCTGGGGAGATCTCACAGATAAGTTGTGGAAATGAATTTTGAAGCAACAACCCATATAGAGATATATGACTGAACTGTGAGAAGTCAGCAGACGCCATAGTAGAATGACGGACATGTACATCATTCGAAGGGCTGAACATTAGGAGGTTTTGGAAGTTTGAATAACTCGAAGGAAATGCGAAGAAAGCAGACAACTTCATATGAAGGCTGTTCTCAGGAGGTAAAGCTGGAAGCTGGAGATAATGAGAAAGCGCAGAGTATTTCCTCGGCGTTA